>JAOZUK010000501.1 GCA_029938715.1 Bacteroidales bacterium
GCCTGCTGCCTTCCTTAGATGTGGTAGCCGTTTCTCAGGCTCCCTCTCCGGAATCAAACCCCAATTCCCCGTTACCCGTTAAAGCCATGGCTGTCCAATACACAGCCATCAAAGCTGATAGGGCAGAAGCTCGATTCGTCCATCGCCGCAAAAAGCATGCGATTCGCAAAGTTATTATGAGTCACCAAAATCTTCCCGAAGGAAGTTGGTTTCAATCTAATAAGCGCTACCACTACGTGGTATTTATGCATGTATTAGCTCTAGAATTACTACGGTTATCCAAGTAGTAAGGGATTACGAAAGAGATTACAACTGATATAATGAGCCGTTCGCAGTTTTAAGATATAATATTTATACTTACACATGCATGGCTTAATCTTTGAGACGAGCGTATGACTACTGGCAGAATCAACCAGGTTGCTATTTTCTCGCGTTAGCACAAAAAGCTTATGTTAAGAACTGGCAAGCCAGGTCTAGTTTAAACAACATCCGGTTAGGAGAGCAGCCAACACTCACACAGTGTGTAAGCGAAGTTGCCCGTGCCCCCACCCAGCTGTTGACCATAATCAAGGTCTGCATAACAAAAGTAAATACGAAGGGACAGCTCCAATGCCAAAATACCCTTTACCAAGTTTTCCTGTACAGGCAATTTCCAGTTTAAAACAGGGTGAGTACTTTCCCTGCACATACTGTCACTGTATGATTGACGAACCCGCCATTGGGTTCCTGCAGGTAACATCTCACAATCTTTAAACTGACCATTATCTGCATGGCGGCATGATAGCATGATTGTAAGCCAATCTTTCCGCAAATCACACGATCCTCAGTCTAACACTCGTCGGCTTTAAAGGCTTCCGAGTGGCTTTCTTTACGTATGATTTGCAGTCAAACTGACCACGCTCAGGTTATTCTACACTGTGCCGCTACAACTAGATTAGTAGCTGTAGATCACTTGATCAAGAATATTCCAGCATTGTAGCTAACCACAAACTGTTTTCATCTTCGATAGCCTATTCAATTATACCCAGAGACTTTGCCACAAACAACAACCAGACCAGCATGTACTGTATCTGCGCTGTGTTTGCAGCTAGATCTCAAAACGCACGGAAAACAAGAAACTCTCTTCACCAAAAGGCGCTGAGAGAGTCCTGCCTCACCGTACAAGTGCCTTTTCTCATATTATTTCGCATAGCGAAGCAATAAGTCAATCATCCTCGCTGATACATAAAAGAATGTACCTTTGAGGTCCAGACTAGCTGGTGCACTCTGAAAATGCCCATCCCTCCACTGACTGCTGACTGTTTCCAGCCTCGCTGGTCAATGGTGTGAATAGGCGGTGTTTGCCAGGGGTGCAAGCATATATACATTGCACCTCTATGTATAGTACGGGAACTGATGCGCGAAAGAGCGCTCCAAGAGAAACCTAGGGAAAGCAAGGAAAACGAGCATTTCGTCTTAGCCGAAAAACGACATATAGCACATTCCACCAAGGTGCTTATTAGCGGTGCCAGCACGATGAGCAGGTGAATTACAATAACTCCACCAATATCGCACCTACCTCCGGTTTCTCTTTTGCAGACGCTCTCACATGGTCCCGGCTGTTGATTTTGATCATCAATTCGCTTGGCTGGAGTGTCTGAAAGCTGAGATATGACTAATACACATATTCAGATCTTATTCAGATTTTTTTGCTTTGGGATGGAGGCCCAAGTGAGTACGTATACTCTATTTGCATAGGGTGGGGGTAAGGTCATGCTTGTGTAAGGTTTGGGGGGCCTTCCTATGGGTATTGTGGGGTGGGGTCAAAGGTCCGATTTCATCAACTCAGTTTTATTCCGGAATAAATCAAATGTTCGACAACAGGTTTGGGTCCGAAAAAAAGAGGGACTCATGAGGTCAAAAACACTGAATTTTGCATAACTCAGCAACTATTTGGTAACTTTTGATCATATATGGTTTTTTGAACTCCCCACGGGTTGCACTATCGACGTGGCTATTGAAATTAGGATCAACAGTCTTGTGGAAGTCGAGATATGAGCAAACACCTCCGTCGGTCCGGGTTTTGTGGGCCTCGTGGCAGTGAAAATAGGGACTTGTTTAACGGTGTGAGAGTCTAAAATGCAGGCAATATATCGAAAGCCCATGCAAAGAGCTTTCCAAATCGCCGGGATATAGTGCAATCAGAGCTCTGGTTGCGGAGAAATCCCAGATCTAGTGATTGAGGCAAACCAATGAGGTCAAAATCAC
>JAOZUK010000189.1 GCA_029938715.1 Bacteroidales bacterium
GTACCTGAACATAAGCGGTATCGGTTACCAAGGTTTTATACATGGTTTCGTTGCGCTCTTCAAAATTGGTATAAATCCCAAGGTCCACATACCGCAGGTAATCGGAACTATGAGTAGATAGCAATCCCTCTCCATCCAGCACCTCCTTGACATTTTCTGTTCCATTATGAATAATTCCATCACTCAGAAACTTACGGAAAGTTTCCCCGGTAAACTCGCCATCCAGCACATTCAATGAGTAATAGTGCTCAGGATCAGGTTCACTAAATGAGGTAACAGCCACATCTTCTATCTTCCACTGTTTGGACTTTTGCTTAATCACCTCTGTGATCCCCAGGTATCTTTCGGCATAATCACCGTATGGGCCCGGAATATTAGTGGATTCTCTGTAGTTAATCTCCACTTTTAATACGGTCTGTGGCAGTCCGTATATGTATTGCTCTTTTACATCCTGGGGTTCGTCTCCCAGTGTGCTAATTTGTGTCTTTAACGGTACTGTGGATGCGCATGCTGAAAACAAGATGGCCACGACTATGTATGCTGCTAAATTTCTCATGAATATAAGCGATCAAATATTTGACGTGAAATTAGCACTTCCAAGGGGTGTTTACAAAAAAACATATGAAGAGTTTAACTATGCAGTTCCCTGAAAGCTGCTCCCATATGTGTTATAAGATCTCCGGCAAGCATTGCCTCCTGACTTAATCCCTTAACTGCCATATCACCAGCCAGTCCATGAAGGAATACTCCCGCACAGGAAGCGTCCACCGGGGGCAATCCCTGAGCCAGTAAACCGGTGATTATTCCAGTGAGTACATCTCCACTACCTCCGGTAGCCATACCTGGATTACCGGTGGTGTTGAACCAGTATTGTCCATCGGGTGTAGCTATTCCCGTAAACGCACCCTTTAAAACGACAATAACCCGGTAACGCTCCGCAAAATCTATCTGCTTAAGGTGGCGTTTGAATGCATTTTCACTCTCCCCTGCCAATCGGTCAAACTCTTTTGGATGGGGAGTGAGAATTGTCCCTTCCGGAAGGAGTTCATACCATTCGGGGTGCTGGGAGAGAAGGTTAAGTCCGTCTGCATCTATTACAAGAGGCACCGTGGATTTTTCAAGCAGTATTTTTAATCCTTTTCCTGAATTTGGTTTACATCCCAGGCCAGGTCCTATTCCAATGGCCGTGTATGGAGTCAGGTCAGGAGGTTCACTGAAGAGTATATCTGACTGATCGAGACTGACCATCGCCTCAGGGAATCCAGTTTGGATCACATTGTACCCAAACCTGGGTACATGGAGCGTTACCAGTCCGGTCCCGCTTCTGAGACAGGATTCTCCTGCCAGCAGGGCAGCTCCCATCATACCATAACAGCCTGAGATGAGCAGGGCATGACCAAATGTTCCCTTATGTGAAAACCTATTCCTGGGAGGAAACATAGAGCGAATACCTTCCTTCTCCAGGGTCTGGTACCTGCTGTATGTGTCGCTGATAATTTTTGGGTGCAATTTAATATCATGAACCCTCCATTGCCCCACGTAAGGATCGTTGTTCTCAAAAAAGAAGGAGAGAAACGGAAACTGAAAGGTCAAAGTATAATTGGCCCGAATTACGCAATTGTAATCCTTGTGGCTATTGTCTTCACCTGAAAGTCCGGATGGAATATCAATGGCTACGGTGGTAGACGCATGCTTATTTATATGTTGAATAACCTGAGCAGCAAAACCCGCTGGTGTTCTGGATAACCCAGAACCAAATACTCCGTCAATTACTACATCATGTGGATCGATGGATGGCAACTCATCCCCTTCCCTGAGCTCCACAAGGCGAACCAGATTCGGAGCCTTCAAACGCTCTTTGTTAATGGCATTATTTTCTGACGGCGTACCAAAACAAAGGAGGTGGCATACCACCCTGAATTGTCTCTCTGCCAGCAGGCGAGCCATTGCAAGTGCATCTCCTCCATTATTCCCGGGACCGGCAAAGATCAATACTTTCTTATCTGTATGGAAGTGCCGTACATACCATCCGGCAAGCCGGATAGCTGCACGCTCCATTAAATCAATGGATATAACGGGTTCATGTTCGATGGTGTAGGCATCGATCAGGCGGACCTGGGTAGCTTCGAAAATTTTCATAACATGCTGTTTTAATCAAATTTAAGAAAAAACTATTTCTATATTTGTGGCCGTGACACAAAATTAACTATTCACAAAAACTTCTATCAATGTTAAAAGGACATCCCAAAGGACTCTATGTTGCCTTCTTTGCAAATATGGGTGAGCGATTTGGTTTCTACACTATGATGGCTATTCTTGTGCTATTCCTGCAGGCCAAGTTCGGACTTGCTGCAGAGACAGCAGGGGATATTTATAGCTGGTTCTATTTTGCCATCTATGCCCTTGCGCTGCTTGGAGGAATTCTGGCTGATGCCACAAAGAAGTATACGGCGATAATTTCCCTGGGCCAGGTAATTATGTTTGTGGGATATATTATGATGGCCGTCCCCGGGCTGCCCCTGTCTGTAACCGTGGTCGCTCTCTTTACCATTGCCATTGGAAACGGCTTCTTTAAAGGGAACCTTCAGGCAGTAGTGGGTCAGTTGTATGACGATCCCAAATATGACAAGGTAAGAGATAATGCCTTCCTTATTTTCTATATGGGGATCAATGTGGGTGCATTCTTCGCACCCTTTGCTGCCATGGGAGTCCGGAACTGGTGGCTTAAAACCAATGGATTTCTCCATGACGGAAGTGTCCCTGCCCTATGTCACCAGTACAAAGACGGAACGCTCCCGGATACTGCAATTTTCCAGCAGCTGGCCGATGCCGTGAGCATGAACGGACCCGTAAGCGACCTTGGTGCATTTGCCAATAGCTACATTGAAGTCTTCTCCAGGGGATACAATTTTGCCTTTGGGATCGCTGCCATTGCCATGGTCATCTCACTATTGGCCTACCTGATTTTTCATAAGCACCTTCCAAAGAGGGAGAAAGTGGCAGGAGAAAGGACCATTACACTCAGAGAGAAGCCTCTGGCCATCCCGGTTGCACTTGCTGCCGGTGCTGTAGCGGCTGTGTTGATTGGTTTTGTAAAAGATATTGCTACCGGAGCTGCCATAGGCCTCTTTGTAGCTTTCGTTACCTGGATCGTGATGATTGCCACCAAGGAGGAGAAACAGCGGGTGGTCTCCCTTCTGCTGGTATTCTTTGTGGTGATCTTCTTCTGGATGGGATTCCACCAGAACGGGCTTACCATGACCTTCTTTGCCAGGGACTATACCGTAAAAACAGTGGGCCCTGGTACTTTCATGTTCTTTACCCTGGAGAGAATCCTCTCTGTAATCGTATTTATTGCAGGTATTGTATTGCTTCTGGGAAAGAATACATTTAAAAATAAGAGGATCATCGGAGCGATCATGACCGTTGTGGGAGGAGCAGTTGGATACTACTTCTACTCACAGGGAGAGATAAGCAATCCCATTGCTCCGGAAGTCTTCCAGTCCTTTAATCCCCTTTTCATTGTCTCTCTGACCTTTGTGGTTATAGCTGCATTTGCCTGGCTAAATAAGAAAGGAATGGAGCCTTCAACGCCTAAGAAGATCGGAATCGGGATGATCATCGCTTCATTTGGCTTTGTAATCATGGTTATTGGATCTCTTAAGCTAATTTCACCTGTTGACCTGCAGGTACTTAATGATGCAGGCGAGGTGATGAAGGTAAATCCGGTACCGGACACATCCAGGATCATGCCCTACTGGCTTATGTCTACCTACCTGGTTCTCACCTTTGCTGAGTTGTTCCTGAGCCCCATGGGTCTCTCTTTTGTTTCGAAAGTGGCTCCCACAAGGTTCCAGGGCGTAATGCAGGGAGGCTGGTTGCTGGCTACTGCAGTGGGAAACAAGTTGCTCTTTATTGGAAGCTTCTTCTGGGAAAAGATCCAGTTGTGGCAGCTCTGGGCCATCTTCGTTGTTACCTGTATACTCTCTGCTGCATTTATCTTCTCCATTCTGAAGCGTCTGGAGAAAGCCACGAAATAAGAATTCCTAATTATAAAGATTTAAGCCGCCTCATTTCACTTGGGGCGGTTTTTTTTGTTCTTCACGGATTCCTGTACTATTTATTCTGTGGCAAAAATATCACTGATGTTGGAGAGGTCTCCGTCAGTCGCAGCCGGATCCAGGCCAAGAACATGGGCTATGATTCCATATACTTCCACATTGGAGAATGCAGCAACTGTAATTTCCTTTTTAAATGCCGGGCCCTCTGCGTAAAAGATCGTGTGCATATCTGAAAATGCATGATCATACCCATGAGCACCACCCGTATATCCTGAGGTTTCATCGAGAGTTCCAATGCTCCAACCACTATCTGCAATTACCACTATACCGGGAAATCGAGAACTGGTTCCATAGTGAAGGTGTTCAGGTATCTCTTCTTGTTTCCAAGCCTTCACACCCTCCACACCACTTAGTGTGGTTGTTATGGAATCTTCAAAATTCTCGGTCGGATCAATCAGGTAGACCGGATTCCCGCCAACTATAGATTCCGTCCAACCTTCTTTTATATGGTTACTGATATTTACATATCTGTCCGGGGATATGGAACCCATCCCATGATCGGAGAGAACAATCAAATTCACTTTATCTCCATAGGGAAGCTCTTGTATCTCGCTTCGCAAATACCCAAGTACCGAATCAAGGTACTCAACCACCTTCCCGGTCTCTGTATGCTCGGGTCCCATGGTGATCCGGATACAAACCGGTTGCCAGTGTGTAGTGATTTGGGAAAGTTTTAGTTGGGAAAGATGGAATTAACCGATCGGCTTTAATACCCTGTTCTCCCATCTCATCCAGATTGGGACTTTCAAACATATCTGTATAATCCCATCTGAAGCCATCAAATGAGACTACTATTACATATTCGTCAAATGTCTGGGTATCAACTTGCTTGTCAGCTTCACTGCCCTTGCATGAAAAGAGGAGCAGCAGCAAACTCCAAAGTATGTATCTATCTATTCCTTTCATTCCATCTCTTCAATCAGATAGGAACGTTTGTGTGGATCTTCAATGGGCCTGAAAAAATTGCGACTGGCAGGGTATTCGGGAACCTCGATTTGAAGGATGGACATATCGGGCAAGAACTGGAAGAATTTCAGATTTTCATTCTCATAGCCGCCTGCATTGTTAACCCGCTTAAATTCATACGCTTCCTGCACTAGATCAGGGTGATTATCATCCAGTGAAAGGATAAACCTCGAACCGTTCGATCTTAAGGCATTTAAAAAAAAGAAAGAGAGGTCATGCCCGATGATTCCATAATTCATCCCCTTCCTGGTGGTGATGGTAGGTTCATTTAAGAAATGATCTCTGAATTTTCGCATAAACCCATCCACTTCAGGATCCATGTAATCCACCCAGAAAGGGTTGTAAAAAATAAGCCTGAGTTCATGAAAATACCTGAAATTAATACTGTAAAATTCGGTCCAGAAAGGGGTTCCTAATATCTCCATCTCATAATCATTTAACTTGAAATATAGAGAGTTAACCACGCGACTGGCCAGTGCTTCATTGCGGGTGGCAACTATCACCAGGTTCTTTTTATCAGGAGAAAGCGAATGAATGATTTCATCGGTATACCTGATGTGTTGAACCACCTCTTTAAAGACCACAGGCTCCTCCGGGTGATAAGCATCAAAACCATCAAAAATAAGCTCTTTAAAATAGTTATGTTTCTCAATGTTAAGTGAATCCTCCTCACGCACATAGACAATGTTATAGTCATGTTTACTGGCAACCAGCTTTGCAGCTTCCTGATATTCCTGTTCCATGGAAGGGCTTAACTGAAACAGGTATGGATTGGACCGGATCAGGTTCCGATTATTATAGAAAGGAGTAACAACAGGGATCTTGTACTTTTTTGCATAAGCCGATACAACCTCCAGGTTAAAGGGATAGAAAGGACCTATGAATAGATCGAAATCCTCCAGATCATCATCCATCAGAATGGAGAGGGTCTGATCCACACTCTTCCTGGTATCAAAGTAACGGACTTCCAGCTTCATTCCCATCTGACGAACTGAATCAATGGCCAGAAGCGACCCCTGAAAAAATTCCAGAAAACTTACTGCCTGAGGAGTTTTTTGCTCCATCATATAACGCTCAATGATCCTGTTGCGACGGGAGACTGATTCTATCTCCTTCAGAAGGGTATCAAGGGGTTCGGGTTCCTGGAAACTGAAGGGTATAAAATAGGCTACCCTGTAAGTCTTCCTGCGATTATCATGTTCGAAATACAACTCATCGTAGTTGTAATCTTCATATAAAGTGTCTGTTGAAGCATAGGCCAGGCTGTCCACAGAAATCGTATCCAGGATGGTTTCGGGTTGATCAATCACCTGGGGAATGGGAATCCGGATTACCTGTCCGGTTTTTGGTCCGCCCCAACCTAACTCCGAATTGGCTGCCCGTATGTCATGAACCGTCACATTGTAGTACCTGGCAATGGAGTAGAGGGTCTCTTTGCGTTTAACCTTATGGTAAATAAATCCCTCTTCATTGTAGCTGGGTTCTTTATCAACAAGCTCTTTATCAGGTATGATTAACCTCTGTCCGGGCTGAATCCCTGCTGCCTGTATTCCGGGATTAGCATCTTGCAGATCATCTTCTTTCAAATGATAGTTTCGGGCAATTCCATAAAGTGTTTCTCCCCGTTTTACAATATGAATCTGGCTGGTTTCCCCTTCATCCTGTAATTCCGATGTATCAATCTGCTCCTCCATAGCCGGTACAACAGGGATTTTCAATGCCTGTCCCACCTGCAATCCCGATACTACTCCGGGATTCTCGACGGCAATCTCCTTTTGAGAAATGCTATAGGTTTTTGAGATTGCATAGAGGGTTTGCCCTGGTTTTACTACATGAATATAGTAGACCGTCCCTTCCAGAACTACTTTATTATTGGATCTCTCGACCGGAATTGACTCCTGGGCGGATAGTCCGATAGAGAGGACAAACAGCCCCAGGAGCAGAGTAAATTGCTTTTTATTTTGAAATAAAGTCATTGATATTCTTTAGAATGCGCTTTTCTATGCTGGTTGTATCTGCTTTCACAAACTTCTCCCCAGTAATTTTTTCAAACAACTCAATATATCTTTCCGATACCTCCTCCACAAACTCATCAGGCATATTTGGAACTTCCTGTCCCTCCTTACCCTGAAATCCATTGCCTATCAGCCACTGCCTGACAAACTCTTTGGATAGCTGCTTTTGCTCCTCACCCTTTGCCTGTCTCTCCTCATAGCCCTCTAAGTAAAAATAGCGCGAAGAATCGGGTGTGTGTATCTCATCAATCAAATAAATCTGACCATTTTTCTTCCCAAACTCATACTTGGTATCCACAAGTATCAATCCCATATCAGCTGCAATCTCAGTGCCACGCTGAAACAGCTTGCGGGTGTAATCCTCCAATTGCAGGTAATCCTCTTCTGGCACCAGACCGCTTGCAAGAATCTCTTCACGTGAAATATCTTCATCATGTCCTTTATCTGCCTTGGTGGTGGGTGTGATAATCGGCTCTGGAAATCTGTCATGCTCCTTAAGTCCATCTGGCATAGAAATACCGCAAAGAACCCTCTTACCAGACCGGTACTCGCGCCAGGCATGACCGGTAACATAGCCCCTGATTACCATTTCAACCTTAAAGGGATCTGCCATATGACCGACAGTTACATTTGGATCGGGAGAGTCAATTTTCCAGTTGGGTACAATATGGGCTGTAGCATCAAGGAATTTTGAGGCTATCTGATTCAGAACCTGTCCCTTATAAGGGATCCCGCGAGGTAGAACCACATCAAATGCCGATATCCGGTCTGACACCACCATCACCAGGTATTCGTCATTAATGTTATAGACATCACGTACTTTACCTGTATACAGGCTTTTTTGTCCTGCCAGGTCAAATTTTGTTCCCCTTAATGCATTAGCCATAATCCTATTTTTTTATCTTTCTACTTTCTACTTTTTACTTTCTACTTTCTACTTTC
>JAOZUK010000502.1 GCA_029938715.1 Bacteroidales bacterium
ATTTAGTATCTTTGCTGTTAGAAGAAGTTAGAACCATGAGAAATAAAGCATTGTTTTTTGGACTGTTGATTTTTAGTTCACTCTGTCTATCGGGCCAGGAGTGGCAACTGGTATGGGAGGATGAGTTTGATGGCAATGAGCTGGACACCACAAAGTGGTCTTATCAGACCGGAACCGGTGCGGAGTATGGACTCACCGACTGGGGGAACAACGAGCTGCAATATTACAGAGAGCAAAATGTCACTGTCAGTGATGGGAGTTTGCATATCGTTGCAAAAAGGGAATCTTATGGAGGAAAGGGGTATACCTCAGGGAGGATCAGGACCATCGAAAAGGGGGATTGGACCTACGGACGTTTTGAGTTTCGTGCCAAGTTGCCCAGGGGGCAGGGATTCTGGCCTGCCATCTGGATGCTGCCCACCGACCTTGAGTATGGTGGATGGGCCGCCAGTGGGGAGATCGATATCATGGAGAACGTGGGCTATGAACCCACCACGGTTCATGGAACCCTCCATTTTGGTGCAGCCTGGCCAAACAACAGAAGCAATGGGGCTGCTTACGAGACTACCGGGTGGCCATTCTCCAGGGTGTTTTACGATTTTGCACTGGAGTGGGAAGAGGGGGAGATACGCTGGTATGTGAATAACCAGCTTTTTCAGACCCTTGGTGAGGGTGATTGGGATAGTCGTGGGCATGACTTCCCGGCCCCCTTCGATAAGAGATTTCACCTTTTGCTCAATGTGGCAGTTGGTGGAAACTGGCCCGGAGATCCAGATGGAACCACCGAGTTTCCCCAGGAGATGGTGGTCGAATATGTGAAGGTCTATAAAGATGCTTCAACGGGGGTGGAGAATAATGCGTCCGGCTTTCATCTGAATCAAAACCATCCCAACCCGGTAAATGTCCATTCGGTCATCTCCTTTACCCTTCCGGCCCGTGAGCATGTCACCCTGGAGCTGTATGATTCTGTGGGCAGAAAAGTGAAGACCCTGGTAGATCAACCCCATGATCCCGGATCACATCGCATCCAGATCAATTCAAGTACACTTAGCTCGGGACTCTATTCTTACAGGATGCAGGCAGGTGATCATTTGGCCTCCCGTCAGATGGTAATTCTTTAAGGCATTGTGAACTTAAATATTATCTTTGTTAATCAAATTCTCCCCAAGATGAATAGGAGGCTGGCACAGGTCTTGCTGTTGTTATTCGTATCGCTTCAGGCGGCATTTCTGGATGCAGATGCCCAGGTCAAAACCGGGATTGATGTGCTCAGTGAAAATGGGTTTGAACTTTTGCTGGGCAAAAGAGTAGGATTGGTTACAAATCCCACAGGTGTGGACAGAGAGTTGAACTCCACCATCGATATTCTCCACAAACATGTGAACCTGACAGCACTTTTTGGCCCCGAGCATGGGGTACGCGGAGACTACTCTGCAGGTGACCATGTGAGCGACCAGGTGGATCCCCAGACCGGAGTCCCTGTCTATTCCCTTTACGGCAAAAACCGAAAACCCAGTGCAGAGGTTCTTGAAAACGTGGATGTGATTGTCTATGATATTCAGGATATTGGAGCCCGTTCCTATACCTACATCAGCACCATGGGACTGGTGATGGAGGCTGCTGCCGAGCTGGGTAAGGAAGTTGTTGTGCTGGACCGGCCCAATCCCCTGAACGGCAACCGGGTGGAAGGTCCCCTTGTGGAGGAGGGTTATCACTCCTTTGTGAGTCAGTATAAAATACCTTATCTCTATGGACTTACATGCGGGGAGCTTGCAATCTATCTCAATGCGGAAGGTTTGCTGAAAGGAGGTGTGAGGTGTAAACTACGTGTAGTTCCCATGAAGGGATGGACCAGGGAGATGACTTTTGATCAGACAGGCCTGCAGTGGGTTCCCACCTCACCCCATATTCCCGACTACAGGACTGCCTTTTACTACCCGGCCACTGGAATTATCGGAGAGCTTGATCCCAATATGATCGGGATTGGCTATACCCTCCCATTTCAGCTGTTGGTCACCGACTCAATTGATGCCGTTCAACTTTCAAAAGCCATGAATGGGCTTAACCTGAACGGTGTTATTTTCCGACCCATATATATCAAGCCCTACTACATGGCAAAAAAGGGAAAATCCCTTCAGGGAGTACAGATCCACATTACTGATCTCTCCAGTGTGAACCTGACAGAGATACAATTCTGGTTTTTGCAGGAAGCCCATAAACTGGATCCGTCTTTTAATCCTTTCA
>JAOZUK010000503.1 GCA_029938715.1 Bacteroidales bacterium
ACGAAAATACTATCCCCGTTGCCATCTATGGCATTCACAATATTATCCAGGGAGTTTCTGGAAACCACCAGTGGCCTGACCGTTTTACTACCCTCCTGTTTCACATAAAGCCCGCTTCGGGATGTCCCTATATAGAGGGTGCCATCGGTATCCCTGTAAAGTGCCGTGATCCGGTCATCTGGTATACCATTCTCACGCCCCAGGTAAGCGATCTGTTGGGAAGCTACTCCTGAAGAGTAAGCAATTCGACCCTGACCCCCAAACCAGTGCTCATCTCCTTCACTATATACAGAATGTACATCAGGGAAGAGCTCACTATCCCATGGATTGAAGAATGTAAATGCCTGATCCCTTAAAACTGCGATTCCATTTCCCTGTGAAGAGAACCACTGGTTTCCCTCTTCATCAATAAAGATATGACTGATATACTCATGTGGAACTCCCGCTCTTACATCAAACAGTATGGAGGTTCCGAGGTTCCCACTCTCATCCAATTCGAACCTGTAGATTCCCTTGCCAAAATCATTGATCCAAACCCTCCTGCTACCATCAAAGACAATGGATGAGATGTTTCCATAGTTGAGTCCCTGTTGCACACCCAGCTTTTCAACCTGGTAACCTTCCGGATCATAACCCTCGCCAGTTAACCGAAACAAGCCCTCATCTTCGGTCCCGACCCAAAATTCATTTTCGTTGAGTCCAGGTACCAGTTCCTGCACACCAAAGTATTGAAGATCCTCTATAAATCCGGTTTGGATATAGATCTCCAGGCTTTGGTCATACCTGTATATGGTCAATCCATCATTGGTTCCCACCAGCAGATCTCCATGGGATGTTATCTGAAAATCGTAGAGAATCTTCCCGGCAAAGGGATCGTCTTGATCATCCGGATCTCCAGCATGAATGATTTGCAGCTCGGAATTAAAAACCAGAAGGCCAGTTTGTTGACATGACACTAGTATATTCCCCGAAGAATCTTCCCTGATTGCTGATATCTTAGATCGCAGGTTGTCCCTGAACTCACCTGGATCAATGAGCTTGAACCGGTCATTTTCCAGGATGGAAATAAATCCGTTTTCGTGACCGAACCAGAGCCTTCCCCTGGAATCCATCAAGCTTGAATGGGCTATGCTCGCAGGAATGGAATCTCCTTTAAACTCCTGCTCAAATACCTTTCCATCATACCTGCATAATCCCAAAGAGGTCCCAATCCACAGGAAACCCTGTTGATCCTGGTTTATGGTATATGCAAAATTGTCGCACATACCTTCGGGGATGCTATAATTAAAAAATTTGTAAGATTGAGCTAATCCATAGGTGGAAAGCAGAAGAAACAAGAATAGGACCGGTAATCTTTTCACTCGTTATGGATTAGTTAATGATTATTCGACGGGTATAAATTCTACTTCACCTCTGTATTTAGGAACCCCTCCAATGGGGATGGTATAGAAGGGCATGGCCTCATCAAACTGGTTGCGCACATTGACCACCACATTGTTGTTCCGAACCAGATTTTTAGATTTTACAAACCGGAAATCGAATGAAGTACCTATTTCTTCATCCTGGATGGTCAGTTTTCCTTCGTTCCAATGATCCTCTCCTGAAACTAACAGGGACTGCCCCTGTCGTTGAACAGATATAGCCATAATGTCTCCGTCAAAATCCCAGTCAAAATTGGATACTTTTACCCAGATGGTACCATTCTCCACATAGGGATAGATGTGGGCTACCTCCTCACTGTCGTTATGCATCCTGAATGAATACTCATAGGCAAATGCATTGGAACCCTCAATGGGCCTGTTCTCACTGTCGCTTGTGCTCAGAAAGTACCGGTACATATTTCCATCATCGCCCGAAACTCCTTCACAGATGATTTTAAAAATATATCCCTCATAGTAATCCACATATTCGCCCTGTGCCGGATTGAAAGGTCCGAAAGAGTACCAGTTATTATCATACCTTGGATTTGCAGTGAATGCACGGGATGCCAGTAAAGTTCCACTTTTGTAATTTCCAGAGGGATTGGTCTCCTTGGCATCGTCATCGGTCCAGTTACCTTCTCCGCCAAATACTTCGTAGACACAGCGGGTATCAAACTCCCCCGCAATCTCATCCACTTCACCACCGGTATCGGCATCAAAAACCCGAATAAAGAAGGGTTGGTTATAGGCTTCGGGGATCAGGAAAAAAAATGCCTGGGAGAAGTCATCATCTCCCCAGCTGGTCTCTGCTTTCAA
>JAOZUK010000504.1 GCA_029938715.1 Bacteroidales bacterium
ATGAAGCTTATTGATGTTCTCTTCAGAACATTGGAAATCTCCCACATCAGTTACAGCCGAATGAAGTACGATACCGGTAAGCAACTCTTTCGAAGGAGCCTGGCGAAGTCCGCTAACCTCAGCATATCGAAACCCCATATAGGTAAAACGTGGTTCCCAAATCTCTGTGCCTCCCCCCCTGCATATGTATTTTTGAGTCTGGACCACCTGCGTGGCCTGAACCCCTGTGGTGGTTGGATCGATGTTCCCCTCTGCATCAAGCACCTCTGTGGTGCGAACCGTTATCTCCTGCCCGGCCTCTCCATCTACTTTCAGCTTAAGCCATCCGGCCATATTCTGACCAAAATCCATAATATAGGTTCCATCTCCCCTGTCGATGATCTCTTTTACCACCATTTGATCCATGGCCCTAATGGGCTCTGCAAACTGTTCATACAGCATGACAGGATGTACTTCAGGGTGCTCCGAAGCATGCCACTCTCCTTCCGGATCGCCTGGTTCGTTCCAGCCCTTGATTTCAAGTCGGGCATCGTAATGCTCTCCTCCATAGACATTGGAATAGGTGATGGGGCCTGGACTCCATTTCCAGCTCTCGCCAGAACCAACAAACTCAAGCTCCCCATCCTTCCTGTGAATAACGAGCTGGCAAATAAATACCGGCTGACCATAAACCATGGGAGCATATTCTGCCTGCCCTTTCCAAACCTGGTTCTGATTGTACCATCCATTACCCAGCATAACCCCCAGCGCATTCTCCCGGGAGAGCTCTGATGGATCGATGTCATAGGCGGAATAGTAAGTGTAATCCTCATAATTGGTCTGTCCGGGATCCAGTACACTCTCCCCAATCTTCTTTCCATTCAGGGAGGCCTCATAGTAGCCCGGTGCCGCAATGTAATAGCGAACAAAATCTATGCCCTCTAAATCTTTCAATTCAAATTTTTTTCGAAAAAGGGGAAGAGGTGCCTCCTCTGTATAGGCATAGGTAAGCCAATCTGCTTTCCAGTCGGACGGATAATCAAGGGGGACTACAAACCTTACCGTCTCGCTCCAGGGCGTAGGAGACCCATTCTGATCCCAAACCCTGAGGCCAGCATAGTAGGCCTGCCCCCCCATCAGGCTACTCCCACCATATTCAATCTGTAGGGAGCTGCTACCCTCCCTTTTACCAGTGTCCCACAAATTTCCTTCTCTAAGGTCAATCAACTCTCTTTGGTCCGATACAAGCACCTGGAAAGCTTTCTGAGAATATTCATTGACCGCTTCGATTGTCTTCCAGTGGAAAATAGGATGGGTGCTGAGGTTGCTAATAAAAGTAACCTGTACCTCCTCTATTCTATTTGTTGTTCTATTACACGCCGTCACAAACACCAAGAGTAAAAGTGCAAGTGTGCCCTGGAAAGCCCTGGATTTTTTCATTATTTTGAAGATTATTAATGAGTTACAACCATATTACCATCTCTCTTATTGTATCAGTATTCTCTGAACAGAAACTTCATTTTCCTGAATAGTCTCCACAAAATATAAGCCTTCCTCCCATGCTTCAACATCAAGCTCAATATTGAAAGCATCCACATCAAGATTGTGTATCAGCCTGCCATGTAGATCATAAATTCTCAATAGCTTCATAGAGTGAAGGCCACTTGCCACAGTAATGCTGTGGAGTGCCGGATTGGGGAAGACTGTCACTTTTGCCTCATGGGCATGAATTATATTTCTGGTGGGATCTGCCTCTTCCTGGTTGATCCCATACGCTTTGTTGATACTGGAATAATAGAACTGTTCCGGAGTAGGTTCCTCCCTGCCCGCCAGGTATTCATCCAGCATTGCGATCATATGGGTATAGGATCCGTGCATATCGGAAAGGGTCCAGTTGCTTCCAAATATGACCCTATCCGGACCGAAGGCCTCAATGACCGGATCGATCAATGGTTTATAGGCATCTGGTGTAATTGGAGCAGGACTTTGACCAACAAGGGTGTAGAGTGCTGAGATCTTACAGTACACATTAGGTTCCCTGGCAAACTCGGTTAACCTGGCTATATAATCACCGGGTGCCACCTGGTCCCCCTGCATACTGATTCCGGCCAGGTGGTTCATGATGATATTCATATTGGGAAAACGCCGTGCTATGGCCGATATGGTCTTTGGATCTACGCCATTTCCTCCCAGCTCAAGCACCAGGTTCTTATCTGCAAGGTGGGAAAAACTTGCCATGATGTCTGGTTCTGCGA
>JAOZUK010000505.1 GCA_029938715.1 Bacteroidales bacterium
AAACACCTGGATCTTCAGTTCGGTAGAATAAGTGAAAAACTTAAAGATGCGCCATAATACCAGGTATGCCACCGGCAGGGCCACCAGGTTGGAGATCATCACCAATTTTATGAACTCGGATAGCAGCAGCCTGACCAAGGATCCTGATTGGGCGCCCATCACCTTGTGTATGCCTATCTCCTTGGTCCTCCTGCTGTTGTTAAACTGTGAGAGCCCGATCAGTCCCATAATGGCAATAAAAATAGCGATGCCCGAGAAGAGCTTAAAGACAGATGTGAGGCTATCGGTATCTTGCAGCATATCAATGTTGTATTTACTTACATAATCATATTCGAGCTCATATCCTGGATTGTGCATTTGAAACACCTCCTCTATGGCTGAAAGCTGCTTTGAGGAAGTCCCCGGAACTACCCTTACGAACAAGTAGTCCTGTACAGGTTCATAGACATAGATAAGGGCCTCGTTGGTAAAGGCATTCAGTTCGAAGGGAAAGAAATTAATGTCCTCGGTTACCCCCAGGATAATGCGTTCATGCCCCCATATATACATCTCCCGGCCCACCGGGTCCTCCCACTCCATATAGTCCACCAGGGAGCGGTTCACTACCACATAATCGTAATTCAGGGTATCCCGTTCATCGCTATAGTAATCACCCTCTAACAGATCTATTTCAAAAGTGGATAGGAAGTCGGAACTGGTACGGATGACCCTGGCAAACTTGTTGTGTTCTCCGTCCCGTTCCCCCCAATCGATCTCCCCAAAATTTACCATCACCGGGATATCCGAAGCCGAACTGACCCCTTGCACAAAGGCAAGCTGTTCCAGTTCCTCCTTGATAAGCTGGTAACGGTCCCATACCCTTCCCTTGGTGCGGATATAGAGTACATCCTCGCGGTTAAATCCCAGGTCGGCCTCCCTCATATGGGTAAATTGCCTGATAATGAAAATGGAGACCGTGATAAAAATGATTGAAAAGGCAAACTGAAGCACAATCAGCACACGCCGCGACCTGGCTCCTGAACGCGGGTTCTGAATCCCCTCCCCGGAGAAAAAGGCCAGAGGCTGGTATCCCGAAATTTTAAGGGCTGGATAGAGCCCGGCCAATAGACCGGTCAGCAGGTAAATTCCTACAATCTGCAGCCAGAATCCCAGATCCCTGTTCACCTCTTCCTGGTAAAGATCAAAAAATCGAAAGACAGTGGTGCTCAGGTGCTCGGCTATGAAAAAACCCAGATACAGAGCCAGGAACAACAGGATGTATGATTCACTCATAAACTGGATCACCAATTGACGCCTGCTGGCTCCGGCACTTTTGCGAATGGCAATCTCTTTTAACCTCATGGAAGAACCGGCAGTAGAGAGGTTAATAAAATTGATGCAGGCAATCAGCAGAATAACTACGGCCATAATTATGTTGATCATAAACCCGATCCAACCCTGTTCATCCCCATGCAGGTGTAGGCGTTTCAGGTGATCCAGGAAAACATAGGATTCGAAATCTTCTTCGAGATGCTCCTCCACATGGGCGTTGATGGAAGCATTTAGACTGACCAGGTCGGTTCCTTCAGCCAGCTTGAAATTATTGAAGTAGATGGTTCCTCCATATTCATTCATAGGGTATCCCAGCTCCTCCATGACATGGAAGCCCAGCAAAGCTTTAAATTGATAAGTGGATACAACGGGCGGATCTGCTGCAATGGCCACCACAGTAAAGTAGCCACCCTCCCCAATCTTAATCTGCCTGCCCATTGCATTTTCCTCACCAAAAAGTTTCTCTGCCAGGCTCTCGGTAATCACAATTTGATCCCTTGCCTTAAAAACCTCCTCCGGATCTCCCTCAAGCAGCGGAAATGTGAAAAAACTAAAAAAGTTGCTATCCACCATAATCACCTGGTTTTCATCGAGATATTTCATAGGTACATCAGCATCCGAATCTTCCACTGGAATTCCCAACTCAAACTCTCTGGGTTGGCTGACCCGGCAGCTATGTTCAATTTCCGGGTACAGCTCCTTCAAAATTCTTGAGTATACACCGCCTGTCCTCGGGGAGGTATAATCAGAATTATTCATGGTAAGCCGGATTTTCAAAACATACATCTTGTCAATATCCTCGTGAAATCTGTCAAAACCTGCATCGAGACGGATCAAGGTCAAAATGGTCAGGAAGATCCCAAAACCGATGGCCATACCCACCAGGTTAATGGTGGTGATAAATTTGTTTCTCCAGAA
>JAOZUK010000506.1 GCA_029938715.1 Bacteroidales bacterium
CCCGGGGGTGTGGATTCATATCAGAGTTATGGTTTCTCATGGGCCAATGCCAGCAATACTCCCTTCCGTTATTATAAAATATGGATGCATGAAGGCGGTATTGCAACTCCTTTTATTGCATCCTGGCCTGCTCAGATTAAGCAGCATGGGGAGTTTACAGGACACCAGGGACATATTATGGATATAATGGCTACTTGTTGTGATGTGGCGGGCGTTGATTATCCGGATATGTATAATGATAAGCCTGTTACAGCACTTGAGGGAAAGAGTCTGCTGCCTGTTTTAAAAGGAGAGACAGCAGATATTCATAAAGAGCTGTTTTGGTATCGCGAAGGTCACAAGGCTGTTCGTCAGGGCAAGTGGAAGCTGGTTGCACTTAGCGGTGAAGCGTGGGAGCTCTACGACCTGGATTTGGATCGGACAGAATTGAATGATTTAGCCACTATCCATCCTGAAAAAGTAGAGGAACTGAACAAATTGCATGCTCAGTGGGCAGAAAAATGTGGCGTATATGATTTTGAAGAGGGTCAGGACTTAGGATGGTAAATCGTATTAACAATCGAAAGTAATCCAAACAGCTATGAATATTACACGCAGAACATTTATAAACAGAACTTCAATGGCCACTACCTGTATGGCCCTGAGCCCCTCTTTGATCTCCGCAGGAGGTGTCTCATCGCGCCTGGGACAAATTGGAATTATACTGGGAACGGTTAAAGATGATATGAAAAAGGATTACAGGACCACCCTTCTGAAATTAAAAGAGATCGGTTACAAATACGTTGAAGGAGGGGTGTATGGTGATTCCACAGAAGAATATAGGCAACTTCTGAAAGAAATAGGGCTTAAACCACTATGCACGGGTTCGGGAATGTACCCACTTCAGGAGGATCCTGATAAATTTATCAGAGAGGCAGGAGCACTGGGTGTAGAGTACCTGGTGTGTTATTATCCATGGGTGGTCGCATCAAGTAAAATAACTCATGAATTAAGTCTGGAGGCAGCTGATAACCTTAATAAAATCGGAAAACGGTGCAAAGAAGCTGGTTTGAAGTTTGCATGGCACAATCACAACTGGGAATTCACAGATCTTCCGGATGGGGACAAACCATTTGATATTATTATGAAAAATACGGATGCAGATTATGTATCTGTTCAAATGGATCTTTACTGGGTAGTTAAAGGCGGGTGTGATCCGGTTGATTATTTTAAGAAATACCCTGGACGTACGCCTCTTGTGCATGTAAAAGATATGGACAATACTCCCGAAAAGGCGATTGCCTGCGTTGGAAACGGCATCATTGATTTTAAGCGGATATTAAGCCATGCCGACACTGGAGGTATCAAACATTGCATTATTGAACATGAAAAAAATACTGACGGGATCAGTTGTGCCGAGGTCGGTTACAACCATCTGAAAAGTATCATTTAAACAAAAAGTACTCCAATGAAACGAATTCTCTTTTTATTAATCCTGATACCTGGTCTTCTAACAGCATTTTCCCAACAGTTTCTTGAGCAAAGAAATAGTTTTCAACTTACCGAATGGAAATTTTACAAGGGGGATTACGCAGCTGCCCAAAAACCAAGAGTAGTGATTGATGGGAACTGGGAAGAGGTAAGCGTACCACATACCTGGAATGCAAAAGATATTTTGAATGAAGGCCAGAACAATTACTACCGTGGTGTTGGCTGGTACAGGACAGCTCTAAACCTGAAAACTCCTGAAGGGGATAAACGATTTTTTATCCGTTTTGAAGGTGTTGGATTAACAGCCGAAGTTTTTGTGAATGGGAAATATATTGGTAATCATAAAGGGGCTTATTCGGCTTTTTGTTTTGATATAACTTCCTATCTTAATTTATCGGGTGAAAATCTTGTAGCAGTACGAGCCGACAATTCCATACGTCATGATGTCGCTCCCAATGGGGTTGCTTTGTATCCGGTGTTTGGAGGAATTTATCGCCCTGTTACAGTTTTTGAAACTTCCAATGTCTGTATTTCTCCTTTAGATTATAGCTCATCCGGAGTATATATCAAGCAAGATAATGTATCCAATCAATCAGCAGATATTAGCGTTGAAACTATAGTGGATTACAATCCTTTTATTCCTGCTATGAAAAACGATTTAAAACTTTTTAAACCTTATTTCCAAAAAGAAGAATCTAAAATAGTTGATTATTACGATAATAGTCCTGATTCCAGAAAAGATGATTCCGG
>JAOZUK010000507.1 GCA_029938715.1 Bacteroidales bacterium
AAACGGAATGAGGGTTTTTAAAAGAAGCTTTTCAAATAACTAAGTGGCTGTTAGGGCGGCGATATTTGTCGCAACTGTCAGTTTTTTCTCACAACAGAACTGAGCGGTGAGCCATTGGCGACTATTAATATGCGATGGGGAAGGCTTTGGTGTTGATAGTATATGTGTCAATTCTTGACAGTTTGCCCGGTGACGTAAAGAAAACGGGGTCTGTCCCCTATTTTGGGTTTTCATTCAAACTGCTGAACCAGCTCTACTAGGAGGCTGTCCGAGAATTGAAATTCTCAATCCGTAAAACTAGTCAGCCTAACCTTCAACAGAGTTTCAAGGTTGGTGGCATGCCCTTTCGGGGCATATATCTTTTATAGAACTTCTAATAACTCAATATTTGTCGATATTTCCTCTTTTTTTCGCCAATTATCCCATTGCGGGTACTAATTTACCAAATTCTGAACACAACACTCCCCTGAAAATGGCTTTCGTAATCTTTTTAATGTTGTGAACGGCGCATACAAGGGAAAATTCTCCGCTCGTTTTAGTTTTTCCTCGAACGCTAAACCCTTTAAATCCTGCATTTTTGATTTGTCCAAATACAGGTTCTACAATAACCTTCCGTTGCTTGTATATTTCTTTGGACTCAGCTTTTTCCATTTTTTCGTTCATCTGTTGACGAATTGGCTCTTTGTCATCGGTGTTGATCGTACGAGGCTGACCAGTTTTAGACTTACAGCACCTGCTATGGTAATTGCAGTTGTTACAGGTTTCAGAAGATCCCTGATATTTTTTCTTCCCTTCTTTTGAAGTACTTTTCAGTATCAGAGTCTGTCCACCGGGACAGGTAAAACAATCGTCCTGCTCATTAAATAAAAAATCAGCTTTGGTCAGCTTACGGTTTGATTCATCCAGTGGGGTTTTGTTTTTCTTCTCGTTTTTGTTTGTAGCAATATAGGAGTCAAGGTCAGCAGCATTCAGAGCATCAAGGTTATCCCCTGACATATATCCATTGTCGCCACTAAATTTATCAGGCAACGTCCCTGTCGTTTCCCTTAAAGCATCAATGGCAGGCTCAACCTCTTTTTTATCGTTAGCGTTCTGACTTAGATGTTGGCCAACTATAATCTGATTGTCCTCATCTACAGATATTTGTCCGTTATATTGATAATTGAAGTTACCATTCTTTCCCATGATACGGCAGTCAGTATCTGCAAAACTGATCTGTTTTTTGCCATCAATTGGCTTTCCCGGATTCAACTCTTCTTCACGTTTTTCCAGCGCTTCTTTTGCAGCTTGAATCTTAAGCAGTCGTTCTTCTTTAAATTTCAGATCTTTGGGAAGTTCATATCCGGTCCTTTCTTTGTATTCCTCATCTTCATTTTCATCACACTGATTGGCTTTCTGAATAAGGATGTCAATTTCTTTCATCAACTCCTTTTCCTTTTCTACAAGGCGCTGATGACTCATTGCTTTATGTTTGGATGAACTGGCCTTAAATTTTGACCCATCCAGGCTCACGTGGCCAAGGGACGCAAGACCCAGTTCCATAGCCAACTTTACAGTTTGCTTGAAGCAATCGTTGAAAAAGTCTGCGTTATTCTTTCTAAAATCACTCAACACCCTAAAATTAGGACAATTCATTCCAGCTATATACATAAAAGAAAGGTCTTCGTTACATTTTCTTTCTATTTGCCTTGAACTGAAGATCCCCTGACTGTAGGCGTATATGAGGATAGAGACAAGCAGGCGTGGATGATAAGCATTTTGGCCGTTCGTGCTGTACTTACTTTCAAGGCAGGATGTGTCAAGTTCTTTGAAAATATCGCCATACAAATAGCATTCATGCTCGTCTGGAAGTAAGTCAAAGATATTGCTGGGAAACAACAGGCGTTGATTGAATTCTATCGGGCTTTGCTTAAATGGTATTGCCATAATGAAACCTTTATAAAATTATTTTTAGTATTATACCTTAAACAAAGGGCAGTTTCACTATATTTCTCGCATATTATTAGCATGTTACGGCTATTAATCAAATCAACCAATGACAATTTTTATTTTGAGGCAAAATCAATGATTTTGGAATTATGTGTTTAGGTTTTCTGTTCTCGGACAGCCTCCTAGTTGACTTCCAATTTATTTGTTGTTTTTATCAAACTTGTCCTGTTGTTGAATATATTTTCTTATCATTTCCTCATCAAGACCAACTGTGCTGGCACAATAGCCTG
>JAOZUK010000508.1 GCA_029938715.1 Bacteroidales bacterium
CACATTTCTGCAGAGCCCTGAAAAGGTAAAACTTAAAGTAGATGGTGGCCTGGATAAGCGAGCTATCATTCAATAGCACTTGCATTGCTTCAGCCTGCTCCTCTTCAGGAATTGTATTGCTTAAGATTCCCCAGATATTTGTATGCTGGGAGTATACTTTTTTATCCGGAGTTTCTGCAATAAGTCTTTTTTCAGGATTATAGCAGTTTTTTAGAACAGATGCCTGGATACGATGTCCGAGTGCGCTGTATCTTTCTGCATCAGAGTTGAAATTGAAATGCTCCAATATCTCGACCGAGTGTTGAAGGGCAGTTAGAAACTGCAGGTTTATATTGGCTGAGTATCCGTCATCGGCACCCGGGGGGATTCCATTGGAGAAACCTTTGCTCCAGTCTGTAAAGTTCCACCACTCAAGGCTGGTTGCCATTCCTGAGGAGTCTACCCGTTCAGCGAACCAGTCCAGTACCGTTTTCATGCCGGGGATAAACCGGCGAACAAACTCATCATCGTTCCGGTACATGTAATAGTCGTGGATCATCCCGATCCAGAGAAGCGAGTAGGGAGGGATTACCTGAACGATATAACTGGGATACCGGCTTTGGGTTAAGCCATTTGGTAATCTGGAATCATCAAATTGTTGTATGGCTTTTCTCATAAGCCTGTCATCGCCCGATACATAGATAGATACAAGGGCTTCAATACGGGTATCGCCTATATATTGCAACTGTTCAAAATAGGGATCGAAAAATTGCTCCTCTGATGAATTTACCAGGGTGCGCCAGGCCGCATCCCATATCTCGTGAAGTTGCTCGTCTTCAGAGCTAAAGGAGGCTTTTTCCTCAAAAGGATATCCGGCATAAATGTTGAAATAATCATCAATGACCAGCTCTTCATCGGAGGTTTGGATGTCAAATTGAATATACCTGAATGTTTTCCTTGAAAGGGGCCTGAACCTACGGTCTGCTCCACCATCAGGAATGATCAGATCATAATATCCTTCAATATACTTTCCTTCCACATTGTTCCTGTCTCTCTTGCGGTCTATCGCGTCATAGTGGCCCACCTTCCTCAGTTCGTCCGAGGACCACGGCAGGAAAAGGGCCTCAGAATAGGTAACTTTTATAGTGGCATCTTTCCCTTTGCTGAACTTTAATTCAGGGAAGCCGGTTGTGTGATATTTGTGATCAAGGAGGATCGTTACCCTGGAATTGGGAGGTACTGTACCAGGCTTGTCCCCTGTAATAAATGAAGAGATATTTTCAAGGCCACTTGTTCTCACAATGCGATGGAATCTCTCCTCGTGCTCCTCCATCAGTGGGATTTCTCTTGGGACCAGGAACCAGGTGGATCCATACAGAAATCCTCTTCCCACGGCAAATTCCACGGTTCCGGCTTTGGGATCCTGCCAATGACTGTCGTCGAAATCCACACCTTTCCACCCCCAGGGATATAAGGAAGCGTCAATCCTTTCACCCGGTCCGGCTGCATAGTAGGCCCCCAGCGAATCGGTGGTAAAGGGAATGCTTGAATAGGCCCTGTTCTTCAAAACTTTCCATGGGCTTGCGCCAGTGTCGATATTCAGGTGTGGGTCATTTTTACATTCAGCCTGAAGAATAAAAGCTGTTTGAAAAGTCTGCTGGGCTGCCCTGCGGTATTCTCCGAAATTTACTACTTCAGTGGTAATCACATTTTTACCAGTATGGAGATATTCAGAAATATCAATGCTTTCATACCTGTAATGATCGATATCTCCAATAGAAGGGCCATATGTGACATACCGGCCATTTACAAAAAGCCGGTAACGGTTATCGGCAGAAATGTGAATAAGGAATTCTTCAGGGGGACCTGCCAGTTCAAAACTCTTCCGAAAATGAAAAACGCCATAATCCAGGGTAGATGCAGTGGGATGGGTGATCCACTGGGCTTTCCATGCGTGCTTAAGCATCTGAAAGTTTTTCCCTTCGTGGTTGATACGAACTTTTGACTCCTGGGAGAAATTGGGAATTGAGAATATAAACAGGACTACTGCCAGCAGGCTAAGCCTTTTCATCGAAACATGGGTTTGATAGAAATGCTAAAAGTATGTAATTGTTTTCTTCTTAGAAATTATATTTATTTTACCCCAATAAGCAGGTCAGCATTATCGAAAATGGTTTTTACCATGTCTTGCCATAGTTTAGGAAAGGCTTTCTTACTCTCTTCTGTTGCATCAGGACCAA
>JAOZUK010000509.1 GCA_029938715.1 Bacteroidales bacterium
CATAAAGAATATCATCTTTCCAGTGCCGACCCAAATGTGGTGGGTGTTAAGAATTCAATGCCGGTGGGGGCCACAAATTTCAATGTGGCTGATCAGCTTGCTGATATCGGCATGGAAGCTATACATCCTAAAGCCTCTAAGCCGCTGGAGGTGGCCGGGATCAACATTCGTATAAAGAACACATTTGAACCTGATCATCCGGGTACGCTGATTTCCAAAGATTACATTGGAGAAGTTTCCAGAGTGGAGATTATTTCAGGAACCGATCAGGTAACAGCCATGGAAGTTCATGACCCTTTTATGGTGGGACAGGTGGGATACGACATGAACCTGATGAAGGTGATGCAACGCTACCAAATCTCATACATACTGAAGGCAACCAATGCCAATAGCATTACCATGGTAATCTGGGATCGTGACCTTGTGGACGGAATGGTCACAGAGCTACGGGGTCTTTACCACAAAGTCACTTTTAAAAAAGCCGCACTTGTCTGTGCCATGGGAACCAATATCACCTATCCCGGTTCTCTCTCAATGGCTGCAACTGCCCTGTTTGAAGCCGGGATCAATGTGGATGCAGTTTCACAATCGCTTATGCAGGTGAACATGCAATTTGTGGTGGGAAGAGACGATTATAAAAAAGCAATCATAGCACTGAATCAGGCATTGTGCCTGGGGGGCAATTAAACCATTTGTCGGGACAGCAGTCAAAAGTTCCGTAAGATTGTGCAATCTAACCCGAAATTAATGCGTCCTATTCCTAAATTTCCTCTCTGGCTTGCTCTTGCGGGACTTATATTGTCCTCCCAGATAGCAGCCCAGGAGAGTGCAGACTCGACCGTTCAGAGACAGAATGCCATAAAAATATTTATCGATTGTGCCCATTGCGATATGAACTATATCCGTGATGAGATTCCTTATGTTAACTATGTAAGAGATGTAAAGGAAGCCCAGGTCTATATTCTTGAAACCAGTGAAAATACCGGAAGCGGCGGGCGGAAATATACTTTTGCCTTTGTGGGACAGAAGGAGTATGAGGGCAAAAATGATACGCTGGTTTACTCGAGCCGACCCGATGATCCCAGGGATATCAGAAGAATATGGCGCACCCAAATGATAAAAATGGGATTGATGCCCTACGTGGCCAAAACATCCCTCTACAATGAAGTGCTTATAGGATCCTCCGAGGCTGTGGAGAAACAGGTGGTGGTAGATCGATGGAACAATTGGGTCTTTGAACTGGAAGCAGAGCCTGAGTTTGAAGGTGAAGAATCCTATCAGGAACTTTCTCTTCGAAGTTCGGTGTCTGCAGTAAAGATCACCCATGACTGGAAACTGGAGTTTGATTTTGACCACCGGTATACCCGAACTAAGTATACCTTTGATGATACATTATATACAAACGATAAGTCTTATCAGGGCCTGGATATCCTTGCTGTGAAGAGCCTGGGGGAGCACTGGTCGGCTGGCCTCAGGACCGACCTTCTTTCATCGTCCTATACAAATACGGATCTATCGTTGGATATTCTCCCCTCTTTGGAATATAATATATTTCCCTATTCGAAATCGACGCATCGTCAGTTGCGTTTTCTTTATGGAATCGGACCTTCCATCAGAAGATATAACGACACCACAATTTATAATGAAATAGAAGAGGTTCTGTGGTTGCAGGAGTTGCAGGTGGCTTACCAGGTGCAGGAGAAATGGGGATCTATCAATGTGGCACTTGAAGGATCGAATTTCTTTCATGATTTTACGAAGAACAGGGTGGAGCTGAACGGATATATCAGTGTGCGAATCTTAAAAGGACTCTCGGTGAGGGTGGGAGGGGCCGTTGCCCGCATCAATGATCAGCTTTCTCTTGTAAAGGGCGAGGCATCGGAAGCTGATATCCTGCTTCAGTTACAGGAACTGGAAACCAGCTATCACCTGGAAGGGGAGGTGGGGATCACCTACACCTTTGGATCGATCTATAACAACATTGTGAATCCCCGGTTCGGAAATGGCCGAAGGTGGTATTGAGTTGCTTCGCTACTGGAACTATTCAGGTTGATTACAGGTTTTTGATCTCATTCCATACTTCCTCAGGAATTTCAATACCATGTTCCTGGTGAAAGCGCCTTTTCTCCAGGGAAGCCTGTCCAGGATACCGGGCATCCTCGTTTTGCTCCCGGTTAAAAGTCAGGGTTTCATCAATCATCAATCGGTGCCGTT
>JAOZUK010000049.1 GCA_029938715.1 Bacteroidales bacterium
GCCGGAACCTGAGCTCGGCAGATGCTCTGGCAGCCTCCACCAGGGTCATCCCCTCATCAAACTTGAGTTTGGCAAATTCCACAATCAGGATGGCATTTTTAGCAGCCATGGCAATTAGCATTACCAGGGAGATCTGTGTGAATACATTGTTTTCGAAAGTCTCACTGAAAAAGCGAGCCACCATCAGAAACAACATGGCTCCAAAAATGGCAAAAGGTGTTCCCAGCAGGATACTGAATGGCAGTGTCCAGCTCTCATACTGTGCCGCCAGGATCAGGAATACAAAGATCAGTGCAAAAATGAAAACCGAATTTCCAGAGCCGGAGGCAGCCTTCTCCTGGTATGACATATTACTCCACTCATAACCCATATCGAAGGGTAAGACCTCTGCTGCTACCTCTTCCAGTGCATCGAGTGCCTGGGTAGAAGAATAACCTGATGCAGGAGTACCGGAAACTTCCACTGCCCTGTAAAGATTGTACCTGTAGGTGTACTCGGGTCCGGATATATTACTGACAGAAACCAGTGAAGAGAGTGGAATGTCCTCACCATCTTTGTTCTTTACGAAAAAGAGGGAGAGCTGATCCTCATTCTGCCTGTATTCGGGTTCTGCCTGCACGTAGGCTTTATAAAGGCGTCCAAAGCGGTTAAAATCATTCACATAAGCACCCCCCAGGAAAGCACTGATGGTGGTATACAGATCATTGAGGGCTACCCCTGTTTTCAATACTTTGTCACGGTTGATCTCAATAGCCCGCTGGGGGGTACTGGCCTGAAAGGTGGTAAATATGCTTCCAATTTCGGGACGTTGTTGTGCAGCTGCAATAAAACTCATGGTCTGTTCGGAGAGGTAATTGATGCTGTTCCCACCCTTATCCTGGAGCATCATGGTAAAACCTGCTCCCGTTCCAAGACCCGGAATGGCAGGCGGACCAAAAGCAAATACCTGTGCATCGGGAATACCCATATTAAAGACAGCATTCATCTTCTTGGCCAGTTCGAGTGCTGTGATATCACGCTCTTTCCAATCGGTCAGAGTAATAAATACCACCCCCGAATTGGTGGACATACTTCCGGAAAGCAGGTTGAAACCAGCTACGGCAGTTACATATTTCACCTCTTCAAACTGCTCAAGGATCCCCTCAATCTTGGCCATAACCGCATCGGAACGCTGTAAAGAGGCTGCATCGGGCAATTGCATATTTACATAAATATATCCCTGGTCCTCTTCGGGTACAAACCCCCCGGGTACAAATTTCGAAATAACCACAATGGATGCCGAGAGGATCACGATAAAAACAACTCCCCGCTTTAACTTCCTGGTCAGAATGTTAGTGAATTTCATATATCCGGATGTGGTCCGATCAAATCCTTTATTGAATTTACCAAAGAACCAACCCAGTGGTCCCTTCATGGGCTCCGGCTTCCGGAGAAGCAGGGAACATAATGCCGGGCTGAGTGTTAGCGCATTAAGGGAAGAGAACACTACCGAGACTGCCACAGTAATTGCAAATTGCTGGTACAATCTGCCCGTAATTCCTCCCATGGAGGCTACCGGGATAAATACTGCCACCAGCACCAGGGTGGTGGCTATGACCGGTGCTGTTACCTCCTTCATGGCCTGTATGGTGGCTTCACGTGAGTTCATTCCCTTTTGAAGGTTGACCTGCACCGCCTCAACCACTACGATGGCATCATCCACCACAATCCCTATGGCCAGTACCAGTCCAAGTAGTGACAATACATTAATTGTAAATCCCAGCATTGGAAAAATGGCAAAAGCACCAATAAGTGAAACAGGGATGGCTATCGTGGGGATCAGTGTGGCCCTTATATCCTGAATAAAGATGAATACCACCAGAATAACCAGTGACAGTGCAATAAGCAGGGTAATCACAATTTCCTTAATTCCTGCCGTGATGGGGAGTGTGGAATCAAGTCCAACCTCGTAACTCACACCCTCCGGGAAGGAGCCTTTCATATCTTCCATGGCAGTAATCACCTGACTGGCAAGGTCCACTGCGTTTGTTCCTGGTGCCTGGTAGAGGGTGATAAGAGCACATTCCTCTTTGGCAAAGCGGGTAACCACATTGTATGATTCCACACCCAGCTCAACAGAGGCTACATCCCTGATCCTTACCTGCGATCCATCACCAAGGGTTCTTATCACAATGGCTCCAAATTCCTCTTCTGATACCAATCTTTCCGGCATCCTCACACTGTAGGTGAAATCGGTACCTTCAGGAGCAGGTTCTGCCCCGAATTTACCTCCGGGAACGATCACATTCTGTTCCCTGATGGCAGTGGTAATCTCCGGAACAGTAATGCCCAGGTGGGCCAGCTTATCAGGTTGTACCCAGATGCGCATGGAATAATCACTGGCTCCAAGGACATTCACACGTCCAACCCCTTTTATACGGGCCAGGATGTCTTTAATGTTGATCAGGGCATAATTACCCAGGAAGTCCTGGTCATACCTGCCATCAGAATAGAGAGAGACTGCCATGATCATGCTGCTCATGGTCTTGTCGGTGTTCACACCAATCCGTTTCACCTCTTCGGGCAGCTTTGGGGTTGCTGAGGAGACCCGATTCTGTGAAAAAACGGTATTCATATCGGGGTCTGTACCCACCTCAAATGTGATCTGGATTTTCATGGATCCATCATTTGCATTAATGGATTTCATATAGATCATATTGTCGACTCCATTGATCTGTTGCTCCAATGGTGTGGCTACCGATTGTTCCACATTCACGGCATTGGCCCCTGTGTATGTGGCACTTACTTCTACCATGGGAGGGGTAATATCCGGATACTGCTCCATGGGAAGAGTAAGAAGAGATAAGGTGCCTACGATTAATATAACTATGGCAATGACTATCGCCACGATTGGACGTCTAACGAAAAAATTACCCATCTGATCCTAGTTTTCTGATTCTGAAATGGAAATATCCTTCAACACCGGATTGACTTTATCCCCCCCATTAACCTTTTGAAGTCCTTCATAGACTACCCGATCCTCCGGACCGAGACCGGAAGTGACGATCAGGTAACTGGTTTCATAGCTTGAACCAACCTCAATCTTTCGAAATTCAACCTCATCCGCATCATTCACCACGAAGACATTATAGTTGCCCTGCAGCTCCTGGACACAACGTTGCGGAACCAACAAACCCCCTTGAATTTCATCAATGACTGCCCTCACTTTGGCAAACTGTCCGGGACGAAGGAGATTATCAGTATTAGGAAAAGAAGCCTGCAGCAATATAGTTCCCGTGGAGGCATTCACCTGACGGTTAATAAACTTTATTGTTCCTTTTTGCGGATAAATAGATCCATCAGCCAAAATCAGGGTTAAACCCTGACTCGGTTTCGTTTGTTCAAAGTTGTCTATGGCTCTCTCGCTAAGATAGCGGGCTATTTCAAGATATTTTTCCTCGGACAGGTGAAAATTTACCAGTATGGTATCGATCCTGGAGACCTCATTTAATACCACATTCGTAAACCCTCTTCCCACATAGTCGCCCGGATAGACCTCTGTTTTACCAATGACTCCAGTAATGGGTGAATAGACTTTCGTAAATCCCAATTCTATCCTTGCAGACTCAAGGTTCGCTTCGGCTGCATCCACCGAGGCCAGAGCTGCATCCCGCTGTGCGATGGCCGCATCCAGGTCACTCTGACTCACAGCATTTTTTTCAGCCAGGGGCTTGATCCTTGTAAGGTCACTTTCTGCTTTCACCAAACGAGTATTGGCTTCAGCCTTTTGCCCCTTTGCCGTGGCTACCTTGGCTTCATAGGGCTCAGCCGCGATGGTATAGAGTAACTGACCTTTGTTTACCCTTCTTCCCTCTTCAAAATGAATCCCTTCCAGAAAGCCATCCACGCGTGCCTGCAAGGCAATATCGAAAAGACCATAGGTTTGTCCCACAAACTCTTCTTCCACAGCAATATCCTGCTGGATCACCTGCACTACCTGTACATTAGGGGGAGGTAGCTGACTGACACTTTTCTCTTTACATCCCGAAATCAGAATTGAGAATGCCAGAAAATAAGCTAATGCGATAAGACTGTTTTTCATAGGGATAGATGGTTAATTTAAGGATGTTTAGTATAGTTAATAACGAGATAACATTAGATGGTAAGAAATGTTTGATTATGCGTTCTGAATTCTAGTTATGCATTTCAAAATAGGTTCCTTCTCAGCAATTTAATACAAATGTGCCGGAGATCGAAACCATTAGAGCTATTTAATTGTTATAGGCATGATTATATCTCACCGAATATTTATAATTTTGTATCGTTTTTTAAAAATAAATACAATGAAGAGCCAAACAAAGATCATTAGAAAATACGTTAACTACCTCCTATTCACTGCCCTCATTCCTTTACTTTACTCCTGTTACCCCGGAGGAACAGAATACTACAACGAGACCGATGTGGTGATTACCCAGTATGATGATCAGTTTGATTTCTCAAGCAACAAGAGATACTTTATGTACGATTCTATCAATCACATAACAGAAGAGGATAAAGAAGATGAAGTAGACCGCAGTTATGATGATGACATCCTTGAAAAAATTGCAGCCCATATGGCCACTGCAGGATACTCAAGGACTGAAGGGGATATGGGAGACTCCATACTTATTGCTTCTTCAGATGTTCTGATTGCCGTGATAGCAACTTCGACCCAGTATTCGGGTGTTGGCTATATCCCTGGAGGAGGTGGCTATTGGGGCTGGGGCGGGGGCTGGGGCTGGGGCGGAGGATATTACCCTGGTTACCCATGGTATCCTGGTTATGGATGGGGATATCCCTATGCCTACAGCTACTCAACCGGGAGTTTGTTTATTGAAATGGTCGATCTGAAAAACGTGGATCATGAAGAAGAGATCATTCCAATTTCCTGGCAGGCCACCATCAATGGATTGTTAAGTGGCGACAAAGCCAATATGGAATGGAGGGTTGACAGAGGCATTGATCAAAGCTTTGCGCAATCTCCCTATTTATCCAATTAATCAGCCAGTGACACATTTTGAATCATAGAATCATGAAAAAAATAAAAATACTATTTGCAATATCAGCCTTACTCATTTCATTAAATGGTTTTGGACAATTCTGGCATACAAATGTGAGTTACGACATGTCGATCCCACTGGGGACCAGTGCTGATTTCATTTCGAAAGCAAGTTTCAGAGGGGCTACCTTCAATTTCGGCCGAATGATCACCGATAACCTGTCAGTGGACGGAAGGTTTTCGTGGAGTACATTTTATGAGGCCCGAGATTTTCAAACCTACACCAGTGAGGATGGGTTGACCTCCATTTCAGGAACACAATTCAAATACATAAACTCTTTTCCAATCACCACAGGGCTCACCTATTTTGTAAATACCTCGGGCAATTTCAGACCCTATTTCTCAGGTGGTCTGGGCGCATATAGTATAAATGAGCGAACCGATATGGGGATCTATTACACTGAAACCAAGGAGTGGCATTTTGGTTTATTTCCTCAAATAGGACTTCTCTATGAGATCAGTTACAGTGTAAGCCTGAATGTTTTTGCCAGGTACGACTACGCCTTCAAAACCAGCAATGCAACCGATCATTCCTTCCTGGTTTTCGGAATTGGGCTTCAATTCAACAATTAAATGTGATATTCAACTAATATTTTCAGGCCAAAGCTTTCTTGTCCTTTTTGAGTCCAATGTATATGACCAGCCCACCGGTAAAGAACATCAATAAGCTATAAATAGCCGGGGTTATGGCAAATTCTGTACTTCCAAGTAAAACTATGGCAATCGACATGGCCAGTGTTCCATTCTGAATGCCGGATTCAATTGATATGGAAATAGCCCTTTTATCCTTGATCTTAAATAATTTCGCCGAATAAAATCCTACCAGCATGGTGGCCACATTTAAAACCAGGGCAACAATACCAGCCTGTTGAAAAAAGGATACAATATTCTCTCTCTCCTTAACAAGAATTCCAATGATTACCAGTGCAATGACAATTCCGGAGGCTTTGCGTACAGGATTGGCCATCCTCAGGGCGAATTTTTCCCAATAGCGCCTGATCATCATTCCAATGATGATCGGTATAATAATAATAATAAAGATCCGGCTAATCGTCTCCACCACATCCAGCTGGATCATCTGCCCTTCATCCAGGAAATGGATCAGTGCAAAATTTATGATGAAGGGAATAGTTAAAATAGTGATAAAACTGCTCAATGCAGTCAGGGTTACCGACAATGCTGTATCTCCCTTTGCAAGGTGGGTAATCAGATTCGATGTGGGCCCGCCCGGACAGGCAGCCAGGATCATAAGTCCAATGGCAATTTCAGGTGCTAACGGAAATGATACTGCGATGGCAAATCCGATGAGCGGCAGGAGTATCAACTGGTTGACAAGGCCAACAAAGATGGCTTTCGGATATATGATGATTCTTTTAAAATCGTCCATAACCAAAGATAATCCCATTCCTAACATAATGATTATCAGAGATGCAGCCAAAAACATTGTTGATACTTTGTCCATGAGTCAGAGTTTAGTCAGAGTTCGAAATATAAAAATATTTTTTTACATGCTCCACCAGGCAATCTGATTGTTGTGGGATTATAAAATATCATGAAAGATTGTTATTGAGACCGTCAAAATCTTGTGCCGTAAGCCCTACGGTCAAAAACAAAAGGAGTGCAACCATTGAGGAAGTAATTTTTTTCATATCTGCGAGTTTAAAGTGTAGTCCAGTTCTGCAAAGGAAACCCGACAGATGATTGGCATAAGGACTATCTTCGGGTCCGCTCGATGAAATATACTGTTTTCCTTGTGAAAGAAAACTTCTTCCAGCCATTTTGTGCATTTAGTTCTTGACTTTCAAAAGTTCCTGATAGGGAGGATAATCATACAAACTGGTCAGGTCCCAGTCCTGCACAAAATTGCTATGCTCGCTCATCCTACCCTCTGCCATGGACTTCCTCAGGTGTTCCACAGCCATATCCAGATCTCCCAGGATGGCATAGATCCGGGCCTGGTAATAGGGAACCTCTCCCTGCCGCATGCGGCTAATGGCCTTTGGATCCTCCCGGTGAAGGGATTCTAACACCTCCAACTGGGCCTGTGCCATTCCCGCTTTTCCCTGCCTGGCATAGACCGCTCCCAGCAAACCTTCCACCCAGATTTTCATATACCATCTATTAAATTCCTCCCCTGAGAAATAATTAGCCCAATCTATCAGCCTTAAGTCCAGTAGGATCCCGGCTGCCTGCTCGTACTCCTTTAATACGTAGAAGGCAGAAGCTTTGGAACGATAATTATACGTAAAAAGAGAGGTCTCCATGCCATAACTCCAGCTGTCCTCAGGATCCCTATAGGAATCCAGACTTTCCATAAGGTCATTGGCAAAAAAATTGTCCGTATCATCCGGAAACAATTCGTTGTAAACAAAGGCATACCTTATGTAATCCATATCTATTCCACTCTCCCGGAACAGATTTAATACACGCTCGAGCTGCTTATAATCTCCAAGCGTTAGCAGAGACCTTACCAGTTGGGATCGGCTCCCTGCATGCATTCTCCGAAAATCCTCAGCTTCAAATCCCAATACCAGTTCCAACACCACCTTACTCCGGTTGAGGCGATTCAATGCATCAAAATAATTGCGGTAAATATTCCCGCCTAAACGCTCCTTGAAAACATCGTACTGATCAAAAAGGGGTTCATAACGTTTAGCCGCCTCATCCGGCCGGTTGATCCCCAGCCAGAAGTGAGCCGACTCATGGATGGAGGACAGATCCCATGGATCGAGGCGAATGTTTTCATCCAGGGCCCTGGCTGCAGCCTCATACCTGTGAGCCTTGGTATTTTCCACGAAGTCGAAGTGGTTCCTCTCAAACTCAGTACACCCATCCCAGTGATCCTTTATATAGCGTCGGTTGGCTTCGTGAACAGAATCCTTTTCCCACGACAGGCTGGAGTGATAAATATAGACCCGGGCAAGCATAAAGGTGCTGTCCAGGGAGAGAGCCTTCAGGTGACCATAATAATCAGATATACCATAACACTCCATCAGCGCCTGGTAGGCCTCGTATTTCGGAGGGCTGAAGATGGCCAGATCATCTGCTTCTTTCACAGCCCAATAACCCTTTATCTTCTCCCGGATTTCTCCAATCAGGTTTTCCTTCTGGTCTAAAGGTCCGGATAAGGTTGGGAAATCGTAAATGATATCTCCCGTTTCGGTCGACTCGATGCGGGAGGATACCTGGATTTGATCTGCGATGGGATAATAGGAACCTGTCACCACGAATTTAGCTCCGGTAAGTTCAAACAGGCTAATCTTGTTTTCAGGATTTCCAGGCAGAATGCCCACATTATCCCTGCTTTTTCGCATGGTTTCAGGTGAACTGGTTTGCACATCCAGTTCGCGTAATCCAGAAGTAATCCATTCCGAGGCCATCAGTCCAAAGGCATCCAGGTTCACATCCCCTGTGAAATTGTTAAAGGGAGCCACAGCTACCCGTTCATTGAGTACCTCATCCGGGAGTACCCTTGTATTGTTTTTCCTGATAAATCCGAAGTAAACAAACTGAGCGACCAGCAGCATCGACAGCACCACAATGGCTGTGGTACTTGTGAAGGGTTTTTTCTTCCCTGCTGAGAGTAGATTTTCTTCCGCTTCTTCCGAGTCGGTCCTTATGATCCCTTTTGGACCCATCTCATAAATCCAGGACAGGACCAGCACCACTGGGAATCCCATCAAAATAAAAACGATAATTGCTGTGACCAGCCATTCAGGTAATCCAAGGTGAGGAAAAACCGTATCGGCTACTTCAATAATGATCCAGCTGGTTATGGCATAGACGGTTGCGGCCCTGTATACATTCCTCCTTTTTAACTCCTGAAAAAAACGACTCAATTTGCCGGTCATAGAACCACTTTTGTAATTACACTGCTACATTAACAAACTATGTTTGAAATAGTTCTATGGAAAGATGCCCACAAATCTTCCCCCATATACCAAATCCTCCCACGCTTCTGGTCTCTCTCTGTCCACGATCTGGGCAAATAGAAAAGAGTTCATGCTGATCTTCTGGCAAACATTATTCAATCAAGATATCGCATCTATTATTGCTCCAAATTTGCAATCCTTTCCCTCAGTGAATTGATTTCGTCTTGCTGTTCCTGAATGGCCTTAATCAGTACTGGTATCAGATTAGAATAATTCACCCCAAGTGTTTCCAGCTTTACCTCAGTGATTGTGCCATCTTCTTCCATCTGGAAATCGTGTGTTTTCACTACTTCAGGTATCACCTCGAGGAGGTCCTGAGCCAACAATCCGATATGTTGGGACTGGTCACTGGACTTTTTCCATTGGAAATTGACTGGTCTTAATTTGAGTATATGTTGAAGACCATACCCGGTTTCATGGATGCCTTTCTTCAGTCCTGCAGGCTAATTACGACCTTTTCTCCCTTTTGCAAATTGAACTTCAAGATATTCTCCTCAAGCTTGTATTCTTTAGATGATTTAAAATCGCTTGTTTTGAACGGATTGTCAAGCAATATCTCTCCTCCCCTTTCCGATTTAATTTCTATACTTTCCACCAATCCGTTTTTCATAGTTGCTGAAACCAGGAAGGCACCATAGGTTCGCAGGTGATCAAACCTTGCTTCTTTCCACTCACCCGGAATTGCCGGGAATAGCTTAACAATGCCTGTATGACTCTGAATCAGCATCTCTTGTATGCCGGAAGCAAAGGCAAAATTACCTTCCAATGTAAAGGGACGATAGGTCATGTCTGAGTAACCTGCCTTACACTGATCACCATTCACGTGGAATGAGTTTTTCAGACAGAAACACTCTGCAAATATTTTCAATACCCTGGCCGCATTATCTCCTTCAAAAGCTCTGGCATAAAGATTACCCAACCAGCTAAATGAGTAACCTGTCCATCCCCCAGTACCTATGGCTTCGAGGTTTCTCAGCGTATTGTAAATAATCCTTTGATCTGGTGCACCAAAGGAATAATCAACAAGTCCAAGAGGATGAAAACCCATCAGGTGAGAAAAATGCCGGTGAGACTCTGCATAAGGAAATTCAGGTGCAAACATAAATCCTGTTTCCGGATCAACAATAAGGTCCGGCCATTCGGATAAAATCAGATTCCACCTCTTTGCTTCACTATCTAAACCAAGTTCCAGCGCAAGTTCTTCAGCTGTCTGGTAAGTCCAGCGGATAAGAGCAAGGTCAAAATTGGTGGTTTCTTCAAACCATGCTTTTGCTGAATTATTGAATATTTCAGGGCTGGAACTCATGGGTAATTTCCGCATTCCATTTTCAGTTTTCTTTGCCATTTGATCCAAATAGATCGCCACATCCCTGATCCATGGGTATGCCCTATCTTCCAGAAATTCCCGGTCCATTGAAAATTTCCAGTGCAGGTAAAAATGGTGACTCAGCCAGGATGCAACAGTTTGGCCCATAGAGTACTGGATCCATCCTCCCATGGGTTCACCTTCAAGGGTAGTCACGCCAGGTACATTCATTCCGCTTACACCAAAATAATCCTTTGTGTATTTCTTAAATGTGGTCCGGTATTTCCATAGCCAGTTCAGGAAACCCTCTTCCAGATCCAGGTAGTTTCCAGCATACGCGGGCCAGTAACTCAACTGTGTATTAAGGTCGTGGTGGAAGTCACCTTTCCAGGGTGGCAAAAGGCCATGATCAGCTGTCCATACAGACTGCAAAGCTATGGGTGGTGCATCGGCCCTGGCAGCAGCACCGAATTTATACATTTCCAGATGGTACTGCTTCTCCAGTACCTGATCCGGAATTTCTACTGACGACCGACTCCAATAGTTTGTCCACCAGTCCATATGACTCTCCAACGATTTTTCAAACCCATCATCAAACGACTCTGCAACCACAGCATCTGCAGATGGAGTGGGTTCCCATCCTTTGTTGGATGAGGAGACAGACCAGCAGCCGGTCAATGTCTTGTCCTTCTCTTCCCACCGTGTGTGAATCTCATATGAAAAATCTCCCCATCCGTTTTGATTGTAGGTAAAAGAATTACTGCCTTTATCAATTTCCCCCTGAGGATAGTCAAGCTGGTTTAGATCATTTTTCGCCTGACTGGTATATTTCCCTTCACTTTTCCGGTTATAGGCAGGAGAAACCAGTTCAATATTAAGGGATTCAGGCAGGTTTTCAAATTTGTACCAGCCAAGCGATCTATCGCCATGAACAAAGGTGGTCAACCTGCTTCCATTCTCCCAATGAATTACGCATGTTGCTGTAGCAAGATCTAATTCCGCAGACTTTATTGTTCCCAGTTTACCAATATCAAACTCCAGAGCTCCAGCAGGTATTTTAGAGGGTGCCGGTAACTCATCATAAGGGACATCAAACACATTCTGAACTTTTTTGTATTTCCCGGCCTTCCAATGTTCATATACATCTTCAAATTTCCATTTCTCAAAATCAATGTTTTCCATGGGACGGAGATCCCATAGATCTGCTCTGTCCAGCGAAAAACGAAGTTTTCCATCCTTTTGCCAGACCAGGCAACCCACCATTCCATTGCCTAAGGGCATGGCCTCATCCCAGGTTTCAGCAAGTCCATTAAAAACCAGGTTGTGTTCTTTAGTGGGGGACTTTGATAGGGCAGTGGTGTGCTCCTGCAGTGCATCTGGTCTGACTCCATCGATACCGATGATCAAGACTTTATTTGTTTTTTCGGGCTGACCCTGCACAAGCATAAGGGGCAGCATTAGCATAAATGTTAGGGCTATTGATATTTGTAAAAAACTACTTATACATCTCATACCCTGTATTTTATCAATTTTAATTAAAGTTTACCTTTATGCTTATTAGTTTCTGATCCCAGCGCCAGCGGTTGTTTCTGATGATGTTGGGTTTCATCATATCCAGGAAAGGCAGGTCCGGATGGGCAGAAACTTCTTGATCCATCTTTTGAATATCCGGATCCCAGAACCGATCCCTCCCCCAAGAATTGAAACTCCCATGGTCGCCAAAAGTACCTTCGCTAATATTGATTCCAGGTATGGTGCCCATTGCACAGAGAGCAACCGGCCACCACTGACAATAGCATTACCCGTATTTACTGCGCGGTAGATTACCGGATAAGCTTGAATTCCCCCATCCTCCAAATGGATTGTGACAGCTTCCTTTCCCACAAAGTTACGGGCCTGGTTACGGGCCTGATCGATGGTGTGAAACGGGTATTTAGAAGAACCATCAGCCTTGCCGGTTCCACCCGGAGAGACATAAATGTCCATTGCCGAACCGGAGAAGACAGATGCCATCAGAAAGAGCAGTCCCGGAAACATGAAATTCTGCTTCATATTAGTCTGGTAAGAGATCTAAAAATAGGTAGTAAATCTTAATTTTACATGAAATTATCAAGGCATTTAACAACAATCGCTTTATTAACCTAATTGAGATGATTCATGAAAATATCTATCCTCCTTATTTCGCTTTCTATTTTTTATCAACTAGAGTCCCAATCGCTACCTGCTGAACAGTTGAGGGTGGCGCAAAAGGATTGGTTAATTGAAGCGCCGGAGATAAAATCAGTCGTTCATCAGCTTGGAGAAAAAGAGGTGATCCTATCCAATGGACTGATTTCCAGAACCATAAGACTTACCCCCAATGCAGCCACAGTCAGTCTAAGAAACCTGGTCACTCAGGAAGAGTACATCCGCTCGGTAAAGCCCGAGGCTTTTGTAACTATCAGTGGAATCTCCTACCCCATTGGCGGATTGTCTGGACAGAAAGAGCATGGATACCTGAAATCCGAGTGGCTGGAGGAGATGAAATCCCTGGAAAACTCTTTCAATTACAGGAGCATGGAAATCAGGGAGTTAAACAAGCACATTCAATGGAAACAGACCCGATGGATTTCTTCCAGCCAGTGGGAAAAACGGGGCAAAGAGGTGATTTTTACCTATGACCACCCATCTCCTTCACTAAGTGGGGTTACAGTAGAAGTACATTATGAGATTTATGACCACCTTCCTCTGATGTGCAAATGGATTTTAGTTAAGAACCAGGGATCTGAGGAGGTTCGAATCGATCATTTTACAAGTGAAATCATCGCTCATCCCGAACAGAATAACTATGTGGATGAGCCCGCTCGCTGGGATCTGCCAAACCTCTACCTGGAAAACGACTTTGCTTTTGGCGGATTTACCTATCTGGAGTCGCCCAACGCCATCCACTGGGAGATCGATCCGAAGTATACCTCACAGGTGAACTGGGAGATGCTTACGCCCTGTATTTTGAAAAGTCAACCTGCAATGGGTCCTGATTATGGGCTGGAATCTGGTGAGGTCTTTGAGAGCTTCAGGACCTATATCCTGGCCCTGGATGGCAGCGACAGGGAGCGCAATGGCTTAAGCATTCGAAAGATGTACCGGACACTGGCTCCATGGATTACGGAGAATCCCATATTTATGCATCTGACCACCACCAAACCATCCAAGGTGAAGGATGCCATTGACCAGTGCAAGGAGACAGGTTATGAAATGGTGATCCTTAGTTTTGGAAGCGGGCTCAATATGGAGGATCTTTCTGAAAAGAACATTTGGAAATTTAAGGAGCTGGCTGATTACGCCCATAAGCAGGGCATTCAGTTTGGTGGTTATTCCCTCTTCTCCAGCAGAAAAATTGGACCGGAGACTGATGTCATTGATATCCAAACGGGAGAATCTGGGGGTGCCAAGTTTGGGAATGCACCCTGTGGATTAAGTAAGTGGGGAATCGATTATTACCAAAAAATAGAGCAGTTCCTGGAGCTTACTGGCTTCGATATGCTGGAACACGATGGCCCTTATCCCGGGGATTTCTGTGCCTCATCAAGCCACCCGGGTCATGATGGCCATGGGGATTCTCAGTGGAGACAATGGAGACAGGCCACTGGTTTGTACAAGGACCTGCGATCCAGGGGGATCTATATGAACCTCCCGGACATATATCACCTCTCGGGTTCCAATAAAATCGGCATTGGATACAGGGAGGTCAACTGGTCCCTTCCCAGGGAGCAACAGATCCTGCTCGGCAGGCAGAACATTTATGATGGCACCTGGCTCAAGCCTCCTTCCATGGCATGGACCTTTGTACCCCTTACCCAATATCATGGAGGTGGGGAAGCTGCCACCCTCGAACCCCTGGCTGATCACCTAAGCGAGTACGATGCCCACATGACCCAGAACTACGGCTCAGGGGTACAGGCCTGTTACAGGGGACCCCGGCTTTATGATACAGAGGAGACCCGGGCCCTGGTGATCAAAAAGATCGCTTATTACAAGGAATACAGGGAGATACTCAATGCAGATATTATCCACCTTCGTCGGCCTGACGGGCGTGACTGGGACGGCATTCTCCATGTAGATCCGAAGCTGGAGATCAAAGGCTATGCCTTGCTCTACAATCCAACCGACGAGGAGATTCAGAGAAGCATCTCCCTTCCTCTTTACTACACCGGATTGACTAAAAGTGCAAGCATATCCATTGGGGAGGGAATGCCAGCAAGCTACTCTATATCCCGTGACTATCAAGCAGAAATTGAAGTGACCATTCCTGCAAATGGCTCCATCCCCATTATCATAAAATAATTGTAAGATGAATACCCGATTATTTATATTTTTTCCTGGTTTGTGCTACGCTATTTGGTAATAATTCCCAGCTCAGCAACGGTCACAAAACCCTGGTTGTTGATCTCCTTCTCAGCCACAAACTTTATATAGCGTGCGGAGGTGACTTCAAAGGGCTTCATTTGAAGAATCGGACTGTTCCTGATGTTGCTGAACTCGCCCTGGGATACCGGATCATCCCACTGCTTTCCATCCATGCTCCCAAAAAACTGGTAGTGGGAAACGGTCCCGTCAATATAGCGCTGCTGGGTGGGCAAGTAGGTAAACCCTGACAGTTCCAGGATTTCACCCAGGTCGATCACCACCTCCTTCGGCAACGAGTCCTGCCTGTCGCTTCGCCAGATGGTCCGCTCATCGGAATCGATCATGGCTCCCCCCCTGAAATCTTTCCTTGGATCGGGTAAGATGACCCGCCATAGTTCTTTGCAAATATCAAAGTTCAAGGATGCAATTTCGCTTGACAGCTCCGATTCAGGGTCAAAGGCGACAGCCCTAACCGTACCACTCTCTTTGAATTCAATGGGCCCGTCATAGGTTTTACTATTCCCGGATGGGTCCGATCCATCCAGGGTATAGTGAATCTCCAACCCTCCATCGTGTGCCTCCATGGTCACCAATCCCTGTTTGTCCCGCTCTATAACTGGTGGTTCAAGAAGTTTTGGGGCGTGATAAACCTCTACATTTGAAATGATAGGAGATGCTTTTGAATCCAGGATATTTAAACGAAGCTTATCACTGTTAACATTATCAAATCTCAGAATACGTTTTGCCCCGATGGTTGTCTGTGCATCAATCTCTTCCCAGGCACCATTCATCCAGGCTTCTATGGAGAATTTTTTCACCCTTTGACCCAGTGGAATATATTCTTGTACCAGGAAGCGATTGAAAGTGGTCTCTTCTTCAAAGTTTATGGTCAGGGAGGCGCTTGTTACCTCATCATCAGTGGCCCAATAGGTATCCGGATCACCATCCACAGCTTTCCCTGCACTGAATTTTCTGGAATCACCTCTAACCTGACTGGCTCTGACATTTGTGTTTCTGGCAAGATCTGTCTCCATATCACTCCGGATCACCTCTACCATTTTCATCAGATGTTCCACATCGTTTTCGTGGATCAATCCCCGCATATCTACCGGGAAGTTCAATAGAAAGGAGGCATTCCGTCCAATGGAGTTGTAATAGATATCCACCAGCTTCTTGACTGAATGAACCTTATGATCCTCCGAATGATGATAGTACCAGCCGGGTCTGATAGATACATCCACCTCGGCCGGCACCCAGTGTGTACCATCCTCTTGTCCGGTGGTAAGTTCTTTATAGTTGGGCGATCCGGGATAGAATTCATCCCTGCGGATCATACTCCAGTTGGTCTCCCCTGCCCATCCGGCCTCATTCCCTACCCAGCGAACTCCCGGTCCGGCATCACTGAACATAACAGCATCGGGTTGCAGATCCCGCACGATCTGACGAGTGTTGGGCCAGTCGTAGTAGGTCTTACGATCGACCCGTCTTTCCTCGTTTGCCCCGCCATACCAGCCGGTACCACCATTGGCACCATCGAACCATACTTCAAAGACCTCCCCATAATTGCTCATGAGTTCGGCAAGCTGCTTCCTGAAGTAACTCAGGTAGGCATCCGTTCCATACTCTGCATGATTGCGATCCCAGGGTGAGAGGTACAGGCCCAGTTTCAAGCCATACTCCTGGCAGGCATCGGCCAGTTCCCTTACCACATCTCCTTTCCCATCTTTCCATGGGGAATTCTTTACAGAGTGCTCTGTGTACTCTGAGGGCCATAAACAAAAACCATCATGATGCTTGGCAGTTAAGATAATGCCCTTCATTCCGGCCTCCTTGCATACACTGGCCCACTGCCGGCAATCCAGTTCCGTGGGATTGAACAATTCCGGCGACTCACCACCGGTCCCCCACTCTATATCTGTGAATGTATTCATGTTGAAGTGCACAAAGGCATAGAACTCCAATTCATGCCATTTCAGCTGTCGATCTGCAGGCAAAGGCTCCACAGCAGCCGGGGGTTGAGTTTGATTACATGAAATCAAAAATGGGAGAGCCAGGAAAAGGAGTGCTGCATATCTCATCTTACCTCCAGGTTATCCTTTGAAGGTAGTTTTGGAAATGGCATATGTGGTTCTGTTTGATACCAGTAGGCCACAGAGGCGATATCGCTTCCCTGCTTCAAATATCTGCCTTCACTGCGCCATCCCAGGTCCTGGATGGTAACCCTCATATCCTTCTCAAACCTGATGGGATCGGTGATGTGCCAGCGGTACAAACCAAACCTGGTATTGGCCTTGTATGTTCCGTCGGGCCGGATCACCTGGTGCAGACCGGAATAGGGCGTGGAGAATTCGGTATACTGGCCACCCACATCAAAATTGTAGGATCCACAAAAGTAGTCCTCTGCTCCTGTACCACATATGGTTGGGAACTCCTTGTCACCATCCATAAAGAATTTGATCTCGCCTTCTCCCCACCAGCCACCGTTATTGACCTGCCATGCCAGGTAGGTTCCTACATACTGTCCCTTCCCCTGGATGCCATCCACTATGGTATAGGCTTCTTTTTCCGGGTCAGCAAGCGGTCTGCGAAACTGCGCATGGAAATAGGCTGCATCGTCAGGAACATCAGTGAGCACATAATCCACCTGGTAATAGAGGCGGGTGGGATTCACATCAATGTTCTCCATGGTGATCCTGCATTTTTTCCGAAAGGGCATCTGCCAGTAACAATTGAAGGCCCGGCCCGGATTTACACACACCGCCAAAGAGTTCAGATGGGCATATTCGCCCCAGCCCATACCAAAAAAGTCACCCGCAGGCACTTCTACTGAGGGCTCCTCCTCATCGTCCCAGTACAAACGAAGTACATAGAACCTCCAGTTACCGGTAGGTGTCATCCAGATATGCTGGATACTGCCCGGTCCTTCGATTTCAGCCAGGGTAAAGGTTTCTCCGGCTTCAATGATGATATAGGGACTCACTTTATAGCCCTGACCAAGCTCGCGGGCTTCGTGGGAGGCTGCTCCCTCTCCCAGTTTGGCCATTCCTCCTTTGCCCTTCTCACCGGTAAAATTTTCAGGTGAGATGCTCCTGGTCTGGGCATTGGAGAGCATGTAGAGGTTTGAAAGATTGTTATTGAGACCGTCAAAATCTTGTGCCGTAAGCCCTACTGTCAAAAACAAAAGGAGTGCAACAAAGGTAGAAGTGATTTTTTTCATATCTGCGAGTTTAAAGTGTAGTCCAGTTTTGCAAGGGAAACCGACAGATGTTTGGCATAGGGTCTATCTTCGGGTCCGCTCGATGAAATATACTGTTTTCCTTTGTAATACAAAACTTCTCCAGCCATTTGGCTTCAGAAATATGTTTTGTTACATTCGCTGCCAGGTGCATCATTCTCCGGGTTAGCCAGCTGACCGGAATGCTCAAAAAACAGTTATAAATGACTCGTACTGACCTTCATGTTCATTCCAGATACAGCAACGATGGTGAGCTGGCGATTGAGGAGATTGTTAACAGGAGCCTTGCTAAGGGCATCAGCGTCCTTTCAGTCACCGATCATAACATTGTTGGGGGAACCACTGAAGCATTAAAGCTATGCAGAAATTCTAATATTAATTTTATACCCGGGATAGAAATTGACTGCCAGTACAAAGGGACAGATATGCATCTGTTAGGGTATCAGATTGATTGGAAAAATGGAGAAATTCTGGCCCTGGAGACAATAGCTGAAAAAAAGATGATGGATGCGGTTCCACTGATGATTCAGAGCCTTGCCCTGGCAGGGATTGAAATTGATGGGGACGAGCTTATGGAAAAGGCTGGCCAGATGCTTCCGTCTCCGGAACTATTTGCCGAGGTGCTCCTGACCAATAAGGATTACCATACCAATATCTTGCTTCTACCCTATCTTGAGGGTGGTGAAAGAAGCGATATGCCCTATATCAACTTCTATCTCGATTACTTTGCACAGGGAAAACCGGCATATGTGAAAATCGACCATATGAGGTTTAATGAGGCGGTTGAGATTATTAAAAACAGTGGAGGAATCCCAGTTGTTGCCCATCCGGGCCTTAACTTCAAAGGAGAGGAAAAGGTGGTCGCGGAACTGCTGAAAGAGGGAGCTGCCGGATTAGAAGTATTCAACAATTATCACAGCAGCGATCAGATGGAGTATTTCGCCTCCTTATGCCGCAAAAGCGGATCGCTAATGACCGGGGGAAGCGATTTTCATGGAAAAATCAAGCCACTTATTAACATTGGGGTCTATCCCATCCTGGATTCCTTTCAGAATGACCTGAATCACAGTATAGAAATGATTGTCTCATGATTGGCGCCTATAAATATTTGTGGATTGTAATGCTGGTGGCAATGAGTGGCTGCACCCGTAAAGAGCCCACAGGAAAGATTCTGTTGGAGAATCCCATTGCACTGACCCCGGAACAGGCCAACCAACTGGCCAGTCTACCCATGGCATGCATGCAGAATGAGTATCCCAACAAACTGGGTCAAACTCTGGGTACCCCCGGTGACTTGCAGGAACCCAGGATACTTCACCCCGCCTTTTATGGTTGTTTTGACTGGCACTCTTCGGTTCACGGACACTGGTCGTTGGTTAAACTTCTAACGGAGTTTCCTGGATTGGAGAAGGCAGATCAGATCAGGAAGAAACTTCAAGAGAATATCTCTCCCGGAAATATCCTGGCTGAACTGGACTATTTCCTTGGGGAGCATAACCAAACTTATGAGCGAACCTACGGATGGGGCTGGCTACTTAAGCTGGCTGAAGAGCTGCATACCTGGGACGATCCCTTAGCCCGTGAACTGGAAACAAATCTTCAGCCACTGACCGACCTGGTAGTTGAACGGTTTTTGGAATTCCTCCCCAAACTGGTCTATCCCATCAGAGTGGGTGAACATACCAATACGGCTTTTGGGTTAACATTTGCCTGGGATTATGCACTTGCTGTGCAGCATACAGACTTGAAAGCTGCTATTTCAACCAGAGCCAAGGAGTTCTATATGAACGACCGGGATTGTCCCATCCACTGGGAGCCCAGTGGATATGACTTTCTATCACCCTGTCTGGAGGAGATTGATCTTATGCGCCGGGTTTTGGACAGAGTCTCATTTGGAAGGTGGATGAAGAAATTTGCCCCGCAACTTCTCTCCCCCGAATACCACCTTCCTGTGGGAGAGGTTTCGGACCGGACCGATGGGAAGCTGGTCCACCTGGACGGTCTCAATTTCAGCAGGGCCTGGGTATTGTATGGTTTAGCCGCTCAATACCCGGAATACATGCACCTGCAAACCATTGCCAATAAGCATGTAACCTACTCATTGCCCAATCTTGTGGATGATGGGTATGAAGGGGGCCACTGGCTTGGAAGTTTTGCTATTTACGCGCTGATAAATAATTAATATGATGATTGCCATTGGCAAACCCTATGTTTCCGATTTCCTCCTGGAATCCATACAAAAGAGCAACTATCCGGTGATCTCAACTGCGGAGGCAAGAGAGGTAATTAAGGGGAATCGGGTGAACTGGATTTCTGAAATTGAAGCAAAAGAGCTGCTAAAAGAGAAATCGGGTACAAAAGTCTATACGAACTCGGAAAATACCATTGGATGGTTAGAAAACAATGCAACCCATGGCCCGCTTCCGGAACAGATCCAGTTATTTAAAAACAAAATCAGGTTCCGGGAGTTGCTGGCCGGCATCTACCCTGATTACTACTTCCAGGGAGTTGAATTCAGCAGACTGAGAGAGATGGATGCAGGCAAGTTAAATTTTCCATTCATAATCAAGCCTGCAGTCGGTTTTTTTAGTGTGGCTGTGCATCGGGTGGAAAACCGGGATGAATGGCACCAGGTGCTGGATCTCATCGATATAGAGGTGAAAGCATGGGAGGGCACCTATCCTCGGGAGGTCATTGATACCAGTGAATTCATTATTGAAGAGTGTATTGAGGGAGAAGAGTATGCCATCGACTGTTACTTCAATCAAAAGGGAGAACCGGTGATCCTGAATATCCTGCACCATCTGTTTTCATCCGGAAAGGATGTGAGCGACAGGGTTTATACCACCTCAGAAAACATTATTAATCAACACAAAGAGGGCGTTCAAAAATTCCTGGAGATGATTGGCAGCAAGACCGGGTTGGCCAATTTTCCCCTGCATGTGGAGGTGCGAATTGATCAAAAGGGGATGATCATTCCCATCGAGATAAATCCCCTGAGGTTTGGAGGTTGGTGTACCACGGGAGACCTCACCTGGTACGCATACGGAATCAATTCATATGACAGTTATTTCAATGAAAAGCAGCCTCTGTGGGACGAGATTTTCAGAACCAGAAAAGATAAAAAATTCAGTGTGGTTGTGCTTGATAACAACTCTGGCTATCCAGAAAAGCAAATTGAATCATTTAATTTCCAATTGATTGCCAGCGACTTTGAGAAGATCCTGGATATAAGGGAAGTGGATTTTCGCACCTATGGGGTATTTGGGTTTCTATTTGTGGAAACCTCCTCAGGAAATGAAGATGAGCTGACCAGGATCCTGACCTCAGACTTAAGGAGATACATCATCCTCAAAGGGAGTCAATAATTATCTTCTTCTGCCTCCTCCCCCGCTGGGACGGCTCGCACCACTGCTGGGACGGCTGCTTCTCGAGCTGTTGTAATTTTGGGTGCCTCTGTTCCGGTTTTGAGATGAGTTGTTTAATTGTTGTTGCTGTGACGACCTGGACTGGGTATTTGCCTGTCTGTTTGATTGCTGTTGTGAAGACCGGTTAGATTTTTGCTCCCAGTTCCCGTTTTGGCCCTGTTGATGAACATTACCCTGTCTGTCGGAGTACATATTGTTTGGTTTATTCGAAGGCCTGCCCTGACTAACACCTGCATTATTTCTGGGTTGCCCCGCCCGGTTGTTGCCTGTGTTTCTTACTCCGCTATTCCGGTTGTTATAAACATTGTTTGAGGCGGAGCTGCGCTGCCCTGCCCGATAACCTGCTTTTGCACCCTGACTATAACCCCTGTTGTAGCCATGGCGATACCCATGGTTATATCCTCGTCGGTAGCCATGATGATAGCCCCGCGGACCCCAGCCATGATGGGGATGAAAACCCCAGCCAACACTTATGCCAATTGAGAAACCCCATCCTGAATAGGGGTTATAATGCGCTCCATAGCCATAAGTCACCGGCCTTGGATAATAATACGCTCCGTACCAGGGGGTGTAATAGTAACCGGTACCATACACCACCACTCCTCCATACGCATAAGAATAGTTGTAACCGGGCATATAACCCACATATACCACCTCGGGTGTGGAGTCGTAGATATAAACATATTTTACATTGTAAACGGGCGATTCGGGAGGAATCTGATCTACCTCATCGGGACGAATTACACTCACCTCCCATGGACCGGTCGCTTTATCAGAAACAAACCAGACAGCATCATCCACACAATAGTATTTGTTGGTGACCAGTATTACAGTTTTATCCGTATTTACTGCGTAAGACATATCTGTTCCTTCAATTTTTTCAAACTTAGGATCTCCATCGTAGGATACTTCCAGTTTTGCTTCTTTCCTGTCAATGGTGGCTGTTTGAGGAATACTCTGTTCAAGTAGTGCATCCTGAGCTTCGGGAGTATCAGGAACACTAACCCTTACTGAAGACATCTCCGATCCTTCAGGAATTTTCGCAAAATCTTCGGGCAGATCATCAGGCTCTGCAAATTTCCAATCACCGTCATTCAGAGTTTTTGAATGGTACCAGCGTCCTGCGATCAGGATATAGTGCTGTTGTGAATTGATATCCATGATGATATCATCTTCCGAGTTGGAAGCAAATAACAGTGAAGTACCTTCAACCGAGGCGTAGTCCGGTTCTCCATCCGTTGAAATTAATTCAGATGGCTTGGTTGCCACAATTACATCAGGAGCCTCAATGATGGACAGGGCCAATGAATCAAGCTCTTCTCCACGGGATTCTTCCGCAAACTTCTCAATCTTGGAAGGAACCTTTTCCGTCTCCTGCCATCCTGTTATGATCTCTTCCGACACATACCAAAATTTCCCATCCCTGATATAATAATTATCCTTTTTGGGATCTTTAACAATAAAAAAAGGCGTATTCAGCACATACTCTAATTTGGAACCTTCATCGGTTTTGAGCCTTGGCTCACCATCAATACTGATCAAAACAGCAGGTGATGTCCTGAAGTAAATCTCCGGAGGTTCGTTGTTAAGCTGAACAGAAAGATTTTTTTGATCTTCAATTTCACTCATTCCAGCCAAAAGACGATCGAGCGACATTTCAAGATTCCATGATTCTACGTTTTTGATAAGCAGGACAGAGAATTTATCAATCATATCTTTGTCATCAAGATCGGGAAAATTAACCCTGGGCACTTCCATGCTTTCCAAAATGACCGTACGTTTATCAAAATCAGTTGACATGCGGGTTTTAAACCAAACAGCACCAAAGATCAGATTACCATCATGTACTTTGACAGATACCGCCATGCGACCTTCCAGAATGTTCGATTCATATGATTCCAGCTGAGGTTGATAGAGCGTCAGAGTTACCTTCTCATCAACTATCTCTCTTGGCCAGGATAATACATTTTCCTCATCCTTGGCAGTAAGGACAGTTACTGCCAAACACATCATTATTATTGAGATAAAAACTTTGCTCTTCATTTTATTCTGTATTTGATCGATTTTAAAATCTCTTCCCTATACCAATGGCTAAAGTTAACGAATTGATGTGTCCGTCTTTAAGATCGTACACAAATTCCGGAGCAAAATCCCAATGATTTCCAAATTCAAACTCATATCCCAGGCCCAATCGAAATACAGAGAAATTCTGATGCCCCTCTAACTCTATTCCCGGACCTAACAAAAAAGTAAGGCCATTGTCCCAGGGACTAAATAATACCGGTAGTGAAATGACTACCGGGTTTTCCCTTGGAAGATCAGGGTCATGGTCATCCTTATTTTCTATGGTGTATTTAGCTATTTCTATATCATTTTTAAGCGCTATACCCCATTTTTCACTAAACCAGAATTGAAAATCTAAACCCCAAACAGGTATTATTACGAGTTTATTATCTGGCATAGAAGCCGTGGGGATATAACCATGACCAAGATTAACAGCTACACGGAATTTTTTAAATTCATGTCCATCATCGTGAGCTGCATCATGGTCCTGTCCATAAGTAATGGAAGTCATAAGCAATAATGCCAATATGACCAGGAATGAAAAGTTATACTTAAGTTTAGTCATTGATTTCTTTTCCATTGTCTTTTTTGTTGCCTAAAGCAAATTAGCAATTTTTAATTTATTTCTCATATTCATTGGCTGATCCATGTATTGCATCAGGATTGACAACATGCCTCTCATGGCTTTGGTCATAACCGGTTTCATTTCCAATAATTCATCGGTCATTAAGAGCGGATCTTGCAAGTCCAATTAACGAAGTCCGGTTGCTTCATCTAAGATCTATTGAAGAACTTGATCAATAAATTTTTGAAATCAATCACTATTTTGGAAACAGGAACTGCAATTGTATCCTTGACTGCCAGTCACCCACTCCATTCGGTTTTACAGCATTATAGTACATCTGGGCATTAAGATTTACCGGTAGTTTTCCTATTTTAATTACTTTCCCAACGCCGCCACCAAATGGAATAATCCAACGCTGATCAGAAACTACATTCCAGTTAGCAGTTAATATTGGACCTGAAACAATATACCAGGCTTTGGGCAGGTTGTAGTTGATAAAATACTGAAACAGGAATTTGTTCTCAGACCTGTCACCAAAAGTCCACACGTTATTTGTAACAATACCTGCCACCCATTGATTGATCATGGTTAATGCAACAAACGAAGGACCTATACCGAATTCTCCACTTCCAAACTCACTTGAAGAAGATGTTGGTATCTGAAGTACCGGGCCTAAACCCCATGTGATTTTCCCTGCCTTGCTGGGTGACAACCAGGCGGACCAACTTATATCTCCTGTACCTGTTGTACTTATATCTTCGGTAGATGAAGGTTGCGTAATGATTGGCAGAATAATCCGGTTGATTATGTTGACCTTATTGCCTAAGTTGAATGGCAAAACGGGTTGAATATTCAAAACGTTTTGAGCCCGGCTGTATTCGCCCATACCATAGGTAGTATTATTTTGAAATGGCAGGCTATACATTGCCGCTAGTGGGTTTTGTGTAGCCTTGGCTAAGGCCGCCTCATCAGATTCCTGAGAATCCTGCCCATAAGTCAAACATGAGAAGAGCAGAATTGACAAAGCTAAGGCCCAACGGTAATTGTTGTGAATTTTCATCTTCATATTCAATTTAAATGTTTATAATTAATTCTTAATCCAAAAAAGGGCTCTTTATTACAGGTGCGATTTGTATGCGAAGGTTCCATACACTTGCATAGTCATCTGGTCGGATCACACTGTATTGTGGCTCAATGCGCATTTTCACAGGTGTATTGCCCATGCGAACTGTTTTTGTGTACCCCAGACCTATGGGTATGGTCAAGCCATCCTTCAGATCTTTGGTCCAGTCGATTCGTATGGTAGGGCCCATACCGAAAGACGCTGTACCAAAACTTCTTCGGATAATATACTGGAAGTCGGTCACTGAAACATCAGCCCTGCTTTCATCTCCGGCAAAGGACCACCAGTGCTGTATAAAAACTCCTTTATTCCATGTCTCTCCCAAATGAAAGAGCATAAGTGCGGGCCCGGCCTGGTATTTTCCTTTCCCCAAATTGAGGTTTGTAGCTGTGGGAAAAGCAAATGTGGCTCCAGCCCCCCAAACCCAGCCTCTTGCATTGCCCGGACCAAAAAGAGCAGCCATCTGAATGTCCCCAAAACCAATTACTTTTTTGCCACCCGTTGCATCGGCTGAGAAATCAGGTTGGGTTACCAACGGAAAAACAGGGCGGGCGGTAAAAACTTTATTCCTTCCAAAGGGGATGGGTAAAGCTGGTTGAAAAAATACAGTATGGGAAACCACGCCGTTGTCAATCAAATCACCCTGATTTATGGTCAGGTTTTCCTGAAATACCAGTGACCAGCGTTTTGCCAGAGGGTTGTCCAGTTCACGGTTAATTTTTGCTAGTTCTTCTTTACTTAAATCACCATCGGATTGTGCAAAAGCACCAGTGCTGCCAATAGCAATAATTAATAGTAACTGCGTTATAAAACGTGAGTAACGGAGCATAGTTGTTTTTCAAAAACAAACAACTACCACAAAATATGATAGTTGTTTGCATACTTTACTTCATTTAAAGCAATAGCTAATTACCAGACCCCCATTGTTCCATAGTAGCATCATAAGGAAGTTCATACTCAAGGAACTCTTTTGGATCAAAAGGTAAATCTTCTGTGTTAAAACGGAATTCACTGGCTTTTTGAACTGCAGGTCGGGGATTTTCCAATCCTTGTAGTGGCATACCTCTTGGATGTTTATAATTTGGGT
>JAOZUK010000510.1 GCA_029938715.1 Bacteroidales bacterium
TTCGAAGTTATGGCCCATGGCGGTGTAGATAATGATCAGATCACAATCCAGATTGAGTTCACCCTCCAAGGCAACTTCGAGGCATTCTATAATGGCTCTTTTAGAGCTCACAATGCTGGTACTGGATGAGAAAAATTGTAGCATGGTTTATAATTTTTAGCCTGTTACATGCACACAATACACACCTTTCCCTTCCATTCCGGGCTGGAAGCATGCATTGTCTGATATACATTCGGATTTTCTGAGATCTCCTGTTTTCCATCGTTTAATAAGGCCCGGTTCTCGTATTATTGGCCGACACATAGAAATGTAATCTGCAGTCCCTGTTTTCACTAATTCGTCAGCTGTTTCAAATGAGCGGATTCCCCCCACCAGTATCAACGGTATTTTGATTTTTTCTTTATACCTGATTGCTGCTTCCCTGTAATAAACAGGTGCCCTTGTTGCAGGAGAGAAGGAATTGTTCATGTCCCCGGTCAAAAGAGCACCAATGGTGCCTCCACTGATTTCAATGGCATCAACACCGGCTTTTTCTAGCATGGTTGACACCTGAATCATATCCTCTATGCCGAATCCTCCAGGGATGTTGTCCTCCGAATTGATCTTTACCAGGATCAGGAATTGATTCCCTGCTGTCTCCCTGATGCTTCTCACAATTTCAAGTACAATCCTGGCCCTGTTCCCGATGCTTCCACCATACCCATCCTTTCTCCGGTTGAAATAGGGTGAAAGAAACTGACTTAACAGCCATCCATGACCGGCATGGACCTGCACTCCGTCAAATCCGGCTTTTTGAGTTCTTACTGCTGCCTCAGTGAATGCTGTAATGGTCTCATCAATTTCCATCTTTGTCATTTCCCGTCCAATGGATCCATCAGCTGTTATAAGTGTGGACGGACCCATGGGATCCTCCCCGGTTAAAATGGGCATGGAAAATAAACCTCCATGGTTCAATTGCATAACAACTGAAGTATCAAATCTGTGTGCTTCTTCAGCCATTTGCCTGAGTCCGGGCAACAGATTATCACCATGAACACCTAGCTGATTGTTTGCACACTGCCCACTCCGGGATACAAAGCTCATACCACCTATAAACAGGCCTATTTCACTTTTTACTATGTTAGATATAGCATTGATTAGCATGGGTGAACAGGATCCGTCATGATTTGCCTTACCCAACCAGGTGGAAGAACATATAAAACGGTTTTTCAGATTGGTCTGATTTATGGTAGTTGGCTGGAATAATTTTGAAGATTTAACCTCCTCCGTTCTTAGCTGGATGTTTTCCTTGCTTGTTTTCTGTTTGCGTTTAACCATAACATACAGGGATGTGGTATATGTATGCAGCTCGTTTCTACCACCCAGTGGAGTAAGTTCAGCACCACCATACATGCCCAGCCAGGGAATGTTCTCATCTCTGCAGAGGGGGAATTGTAAGCGGTTAACAATTTCATCTTTACTAATTCGGTCAAAAAGCAGTTTTCCCCGTGCGGCGCAGTCAGCTTGAAATACAGCCATAGGCTTCCTGCCCCCACAACGTTCAAGGATTTGTGCCATTAATCGATCCACACCCTCGAGAATCTTAACTTCGTTTCTCCTTGTCAACCAAAGTTTTTTTCCTACAGGCATTGCCCTGTTACCGAATATACTGCCATCTGGTCCTGGAAAACCTACTTGTATTAGATAAGGGCTGCCATATTCTTCATGTAATTCGACCGGCAACTCTCCTGCGAGTGGTGCAAACATCAATACATCGGTGATCGTCGATGTTTCTGGCATGCCCAGTCTTTTTGTCCAACTCTTCCATGGTGATTTGCCATCCAATTCAAATACATGGTTATATTCTGAGCGTGTTACCTCAAATGGATTTCCAATGACATCAAATCCATGATTTGCCATGCTTATCAGTTCAAGCGTTGGATCAGCAAATCCAATCATAACAACACCCTGCTCAAATACTTCGTCTCCCACAAACTGAAAATTGCTTACAAATTTCATATTGTCACTTGATAGCCCGCCGACTATGGGTATATCCGGACCGAAAACAGATTCAATACTTTCAATTATCATCCTGTTTGCCATTAACACGCTTGGATGGCAAAAAATCATATTGATTCCAGGATTCTGATTCTTCATATCCCGGGCAAGTTGTAAGGATACCTCGCTAGGTTCAACATTTGCACCGGCATCAATTCCAGCCACCGCAAATTC
>JAOZUK010000511.1 GCA_029938715.1 Bacteroidales bacterium
GCGGCGGTTACCAGGGCAGCTGGTCCTATGGAGCGAAGCCTGAATTTCATTTAAAACTTGATGGTGGTGTTAAAGATATAGAAGTTTTTCCGTAACTTATTTTTCTCAAAAATAGACGCATATGAGTAAGAAATTGGGGCTTCTGTTAATTCGGGGTTCAGGAAAGTCGGGTTTTCAACGACAAGAGCGATTTATGGAAAGATTGGAGAAAGATCTTACCAAAAGAGAAATTGACAGCAATCTTATTCATCATGAATATGTTGACTGGTATGAGCCGCTTCAGGAACAGCAGAAAAGCATACTTGAGAGAATGGAAGAGAAGGGTATCAGACTTAAATCCCGCCTTACCCGAAATTTGATCATAACTAATATTGGTGATCTTATAAACTATGGAGGAAAACCCAATTTGCCCAGCAATACCTATGATGAAACCCATAAACTGGTACATAAAAGTATAGTCGACCTCAAGAATAAACTGGATGACAATGCGCCCCTGGTCATTCTGGCTTCCTCCATGGGAACCGAAATCATCAACAACTATATTTGGGACAGGCAGAATGCAGTTGGTTCAGATCCATTGGGAAATTCGCCTTTCGAAAGATTTGAAACACTGGTTGGTCTCTTTACTTTTGGAAGTAACCTGCCCATTTTTGCATCGTCACATAATATCGATACACTGGTTCCCATAGCTTTTCCGTCACCCCACCTGGCGCCCGAATTGTTACCCAAGGCTGTATGGGAGAACTATTATGATAAAAACGATTCCATGGGATATCCCATAAAAGCATTGAACTCCAATTATGAACGGGCAAACGTTACTGATATTCAAATTAATACAGGAGGTATCCTGGCCTCATGGAATTTACTTTCACATTTTGGATATTGGTACTCCAAAAAACTTGTGAAGCGAATCGCCGACTACATTCAGGAAATCATTTAAGACACTTCCTTTAAACCCTAAGGAAAATCTTCTTCTTATAGAGGAAATAGAGCAGGGCCCACTCAATAACCACTACGCCAATAGCCAAAAACAGAGCTCCCCACTGTTCGTTAATGTGAACGGAGGTCCAGTTGAGAAAAAACCGGCTAATATCCCCAAAATCGATAATCCTTGATCCCATGTAGATGGTGATTGAGTTCATACCGAAAACCCTGAAGAAGAGGGTCCAGCTTTTAGATCCTTTCACATCAATGACATAATAAAACAGTGCCAGCATCAGTGCGCTGACCCCTGCGGCCTTCAATACATAAGTTACGGTCCACATCTTCTTAATGATGGGATAGTAAGGGCTAAGCAATTGAGCTATCACAATAGCTCCCACCCCTGCCAGAGCAATGTAGAGGGCTTTTTTTGATGAAGGTTTACCCGGTCGTCTGAGTAAATATCCCGACAGGGCTCCCATCAAAGTAATGGTGATAGCAGATACGATACATAGTACTCCCTCAGGGTCAAATACTTTACCATGAAGCCTTCCGGGAATCAACCTCTGGTCCAGCCATGCATTAATGGTAGTAGCGGATTCAAAGGTCCCTGCTCCATGTCCGGGGACTGGTACAAATAGTTGAAGGATGGCTACCCCTCCCATAATTCCCAACAGCCAGAACACACAACCTCTGATGCTGCGGGAATAGAGGCAGATAAGGGCCGCAAAAAAGTATCCGAAACCGATCTGGGAGAGTACACTTACATAACGGAAATTGGTGAATCCCCTCTGTGTGGCTCCATTGTATAGAATTCCAAGTGCAATCAAGGCAAGTAAGCGAATAAAGATCTTCTTCAGCAGTCTGGATTTGGCCACTCCTTTCTCAATTTTTGAATTGATGGCGTAGGGTATGGCCACACCGCTGATAAACATAAACAGGGGAAAGATCAGATCGTAAAAACGAAAGCCTTCCCACTCCACATGATGTTGCTGTGTGGCAAGCGCCTCCATCCAGTTCCAACCGGTAAGTTCAGTCAGGGCAATGATGATTGCACCTCCACCCAGGAGCATGGCCATGTCAAATCCTCGCAGTGTGTCCAGAGATAGTAACCTCTCTTTTGGTGCAGTTCGTATTGTACCTTTTGTCTCAGTAGTTTTCATAGTCATAGCATTCCTTATTTCATTTCAATCCGGATTGTCCAGGCATACAGGCAGGGGATCTTCTCCATAGTAATTGCAGGCAGTTCAACCTTCAACTGACCTTCTTCCACCTTCCACGGAATCTC
>JAOZUK010000512.1 GCA_029938715.1 Bacteroidales bacterium
TATAAATCCATTGCTACACCTGCTATAGAGACGCTCTGCGTCTAAAATTGGACACTCGTTTTAAATCTTAATTGGACACACAAATAATTTACACAACTAATTAATAAATAAATAAAGGGAAAAAGAGTATTCCAGTAATTATTGTTTATATTTGAGTTTACCACAAACAAAAAAAGTAAACAATATGGATGCTCTTTTTCCCACAGCTAAAAATACAAATTTGATACCAATTGGGAACGGTTTTGGGCTAAAAAAGATCGGTGATGATAACGTTGAGTTCTATCATTTCGAAAAATTGCTAAAGGTAGTACCACGCAAACCACAGATAGATTTTCGGTTATTCGTGATTGAACTGGCACGGTCTTATGCATTGCAAAAGAAGAAGATAGCAGAGGCTTTGGGCATATCCCGCCAGAGCATCGACAACTGGCTGGATATCTATCACCAGCATGGGGTTTCGGGACTGGAAAATTCTCCCCGCACACCAACCGGTAATAAAGCACGGGAGTTAGAGCTTGAGCGCAAGCAGGAGCGTGAAAAACTGGAAAGGAAAGAATTTCAGTTCAACTTCTCTTTTGATCACCAGGGAGACGAAAAACAAATAGGCCAGGAAGATGCCCCTTTTCAAAGAGAGCATCCATGGCAAAAGAGCCGTTATGCCGGTATCTTTGTACATCAGATAACCCTGATGTCCACATGGCAATGGTTTAAATTCACCATTGGCTATTTTGGTGAGAGGTATAAGCTATTCCAGGTGTTTCTGTTGATGGTATGCCGCAACATCGGTTCGATAGAACAGACCAAGCATATTAGAAAAGACGAAGCAAAGGTAATATTAGGCTTGCCGCAATTTCCGGGTAAAGACAAATTATGGGAGTGGTTTTACCAGGCGACCGGGGAGTGCTTATCGTCCCGTTTGCTGAAAGACTTTTTCCGTTTCCAGATACGCCGGGGGATAGTAAACCTCTGGCTTTGGTTTATAGATGGGCACCGGTTGGGTTATACAGGAAAAAGAAAAGTTCATCACACCTACAATACCCAGCGTCAGATACCGGAACCGGGGCGCACCAACATGGTGGTGTGCGATGTTCATGGTAATGTTGTGGATTTTGAGATACAGGAAGGCAAGGGTGATTTAAAATCATTTGTGGCAAACCTGGACGACCGCTGGGAAGATGAGATAGGGAAAAAACCAATAAAGGTGTTTGACCGCGAAGGCGATGGTGCCGGTTTTTTCTCATCCATGGTAGGTAAGGAAAATCCTTTTGTTACCTGGGAGAAGCACTCTGACAGTAAGAAACTGGATGCGATGCCTGCTGAGTTGTTTTCCACCAGCTTTGAAGTCAACAGGAAGGAGTATGGGGTATTTGAAGATGAAAAGAAGTATACCTATGAATACGAAGCCGGGGAGAACACCGGGGAAAAACAAGTCCACAGGTTTTCGTTGCGAAGGATTTACTTATGGAATAAGAGTAGTGACAAAAGGACCAGCGGTCTGGCCTATACTCCCCACGATGAAGTAAGCACACAGGATTGTGCCTTTGCCATACTCAGCAGGTGGGGTGCATCGGAGAACACGTTTAAACATATACAAACCCGTCATCCATATAACTACCAGCCAGGGTACCTGTTTCATGAAAGCGATAATCAGTCCATCGCGAACCCGTCAATAAAAGAGAAACAGAAGCAGATCAAGCGATTGAAGACAGAAACAAACAAGCTTTACAAGAAAATGGCAATCGCCAAGGAAGGTTTGACAAAAGAGGGCACTCCCAGGCAAAACAGCATGAAGGAGAAGTTTAAAACACAGATCGGGGAAAATGAGCTGATGATAAAAGAGTTATTACAGGAGGTGAAAAGTTTACCTGAGAGGATCGATCTGTCATCGCTTGATGGTAATAAATCATTCAAGGTCATAGACAATGAGGGTAAAAACCTGTTTGACTTTGCCACAAGCGCTGTATGGAACTCCAGAAAGCAGATGATAGAATGGTTGCAGCCCTATTACCCAAACAAAAATGAGATAGTAGATCTGTTCTATGCCATAACCCAATGCCAGGGGTGGGTAAAGACAACCCACGCGAGTGTTACCGTACGAATCGAACCTCTGCAGCAAGCAAGCCGCAGGGCTGCCCAGGAACAGTTATGCCGGAAACTGACATCTTTGGGAGCTCAAACCCCAACCGGGAAATTTATGATAATGGAAGT
>JAOZUK010000513.1 GCA_029938715.1 Bacteroidales bacterium
ACCGATGTGAGCTTTAAGAAAGGGGATAAGCGGGAGAAGGAGCGTAAACTGGGTATAAAGTTGGTAGAACAGATGCGCAAGGAGGATCCTCATCTTCCTGCTCTGATGCAATCTTCTGATCTGTCCAATGCCTCCCTTGCGGAAAGCCTTGGGGTTGGATTTATGCATAAGTATTCAAAGTCGCTTTCCCTGGAGCTTCGGAATTTCATCATCCGCAATTTTGCGTTTGGCGAATTTGTTTTCCGCAACCCGGAAACTCTTGAGGAGGTAGCCCGGGCTGCGGATCTACGGGCCCTTCAGAAACGAATCAGCGAAGTACCCGATGAAGTGCTTTCATACCATGCAAACCGTAACGATTTTTCCAAATGGCTAAAGGCCAGGGCCATATTCCCGGTGGCAGAACTCTTCAAGTATGTGCATGAAGAGGACTTTAAAACCACAGAGAAGATCAGAAACTACCTCTATGAGGCCATCTCAAGTTACCGGATCAGCAAGGGCAGGGGAATCATTGCCCAGTTTGATAAAAAGAGTCACGATACATACAGAACCTTCTCCAGGATTGGTGATGAATCCATAGGTGGGAAGGCAAGGGGGCTGGCGTTTATCAATTCGGTTGCCGCCAAGTACCAACTGTACAAAAAGTATCCCAATGTGGTAATCAGGATTCCCAAAACAGTGGTATTAAGTACCGATGTTTTTGATGAATTTATGGAGATGAATGACCTCTATCGAATTGGTATTTCGGATCTGTCCGATACTGAAATCCTGGATCATTTTGTATCGGGTAAACTTCCGGGCTGGTTGCATCAGGACCTCTATGCAGTGATCTCCGTTGTAGAGGCACCTATTGCAATTCGTTCATCAAGTAAGCTTGAAGACTCACATTACCAGCCCTTTGCAGGAATCTACTCCACCTATATGATCCCTGTCAATAAGGAGGACCCGTCCAGGACCATGGAACTGCTTACCAGCGCCATCAAATCGGTCTACGCTTCGGTATATTTCAGGGAGAGCAAGGCTTATATCGAGGCCACATCCAATGTGATTGATGAGGAGAAGATGGGTATCGTTATACAGGAGGTGTGCGGCACCATGCATGGGGAGAGCTATTATCCTACCTTATCAGGGGTGGCCCGATCCATTAATTATTATCCCATCGAACCAGAGAAGCCTGAAGATGGGATCGCCAAGGTGGCTTATGGTCTGGGTAAATACATCATGGATGGAGGGGTGAGCCTGCGTTTCTCACCTGCCTATCCAAAAAAGATCCTTCAGCTATCTTCCCCCAAAATGATGCTGCGGGATACCCAGAAGCAGTATTATGCCCTTAACTTAAAAGAAGAGAGTTACCATGTGTCCACCGATGATGCCGTAAACCTGGTTCGAAAAAAGATAGATGAAGCTACGAAAGACAAGGCTTTTCGTCATGTGGCATCGGTGTATGATTACCAGTCGGATGTGGTCAGGGACGGATTAAATTATGAGGGTAAAAAGATTGTCACCTTTGCGGGGATCCTGCAACATGAAACTTTCCCGCTGGCAGCCATTTTAAAGGAGCTTCTTGAGATAGGAGAACGGGAGATGAACCTTCCCATAGAGATAGAGTTTGCAGTAAATATGGATGTTCCCGACGGATCCCCCAGTATATTTACTTTTCTGCAGATCAGACCCATTGTGGAAACCGACCAATCCTCCGACATTGATATGGAGCAGATGAAGGAGGAGGAAACCATTCTTTTCTCAAAATCTGCCCTGGGGAATGGAGAGTTTAAAGGAATCAGGGATTTTGTCTACGTGAAACCTGAGAACTTCAATTCCTCCAACAGTAAAGAGATTGCCGGAACAATGGAATCACTGAACCAATCCTTTAAAATCAATAAGCTGGGTTATGTGCTGGTGGGACCGGGCCGCTGGGGATCATCAGATCCGTGGCTGGGGATCCCGGTAAAGTGGTCCCAGATCTCCGAGGCCAGGATAATCGTGGAATCGGGACTGGAGAACTATCGCATTGATCCATCACAGGGCACCCACTTTTTCCAGAATCTAACCTCATTCAGGGTGGGCTATATGACCATCAATCCTTTTATAAAGGATGGGTTTTATGACCCGGGGTTTCTGGATGGCCTGCCGGCTGTTTATGAGGATGAGTTTATCCGGCATGTGCGATTTGAATCCGAACTGGTGATACTTATTGATGGAAAAACCAA
>JAOZUK010000514.1 GCA_029938715.1 Bacteroidales bacterium
CGTTGGATACTTCATTGGGAGATGGCTCCAGGTACCCTCTATTAAGGACTGTCAGTTGATTTTTCTTCATTTTCGATGACGTATGGACATAACTATTCTGTTTCGATCCGGGGACCGGTTTATGATTGATGTATTTCAAAGAACTTTTTAGTGGGATTGTTTTATCTGTAAGGCAGAGGGATACTTCTATAGATGATCATTAACCCCCGGTCACAATTAGGGCACTTCAGGTTATCCTTTCCGGTGATAGCCCGATATACTTCAGCTTCTGTAAGGCCAACAAAACGGGCAAGATCATTCATTTTACCAATCAATGCCAGGCACTGCTGCCGGAGGGATTTGGTATGAACAGCAGCCATGATCCCATAATACCGGATCTTATAGAAGTTGTCAGGCAGGATGTGCATCATGAACCTGCGTATGAACTCAACTGCATGCAGAGTCATGGTTTTGTGTTTTCCTTGATCTTTGTTGTCCTGGTATCGGAAAGAGACCTGGCCTTCATTTATGTCTGATATCCTGGAGTTGGTAATGGCTACCCGGTGGGCATACCTCCCCAGGTAGTTGATTACACTATGAACACCGCCCATTGGTTTTTGGGCATAGATAATCCATTGCTTTGAGTATGCCAGATCCTTCAGATACTTCCATGATTCTTTTTCTGGCAGATTAATAGAGCCATCCTTGATGCCTTTATCCAGCAGACTACATAAACAACCCCTGAAGATCAGCCCGACAACCTTAATGGGGGCAAAGAAGTTTTTTCGGCTACTGATCCACTCCATCTGATCTTCTGAGATGCCACCGGCTGGAACCAACATATGGATATGTGGATGATAGTTAAGTGTTTGGGTCCATGTATGCAGAACAGCCATGCCTCCTGTTTGTGAGCTTGCCAACCTGGTATTGACAGAAGCTTTTCGGATAGCCATCCACGCTGCAGAGAAGAGTATGCTGTAACATTGAGCCTGATTGATGTAGAACAGGGTATGCAGTGCTTTAGGGATGGTAAAAACAAAATGAAAGTGCTTTACCGGGATCAACCTTTCATTTAGCTTGTCCACCCATTTCTCCTGCTTAATGAACTGACATTTGGGACAGTGCTTGTTTCGGCATGAGTTATACGCCTGAGCCTGATAACCACACTGATTGCACCGGGAACTATGTCCACCCTGTAAACTGGTGCGGCAGGTGGTGATGGCTCTTATGGCTTTCTGTTGCTGAGGACAAGGATTGTATCGGTTACAGTACTGTTCGGAGAACTGTTGCAGAATGTGAGATAATTCCACCGGCTGCCTGGAGTTTTCGGATTTAATCATTGCTCCTGGCTTTGAGACAGATCCGGGATATTGGGAGTATCAAAGTTGGTCACATGCAGATACACTGCCGTGGTTTTCATTGAATGATGTCCCAGGATCATCTGAAGGGCCTTTAGATTCAGGCCTTGTTCAAGCATATGGGATGCAAATGAATGACGAAGCACATGTGGGGAAACATTTTTACTTATGCCAGCTTTCCGGGCAGCCCTCTTGACAATGTTTAAAAAACTGCTGGCCGAGTATGGCTTTCCTGATTCATAACCATACCCAGCAAAGAGGTATTGCTTTGGCCTATATGCTTCGCAATAAGTCCTAAGCAGAGAAAGTACTGAGTCTGGTACCGGAACCATGCGCTGTTTCCGACCTTTACCGTCAACTACCCTTATTTGCTTACGGTCAAAATCGATATGAGGAAGCTTCAACCCAAGCATTTCATTTCGCCTCAGACCTGTGGTATAGGCAAGTGTGAGGATGGCTCTGTGTTTTATATTTGGCAATGCATTTACCAGCCTGAGCGCTTCCTCTCTCGAAAGAACCATAGGTAGCTTCTTTTCCTTCCTGGGACGCTTTATTTGAAAGTCAACCCATTCCCTTTTCAGAATATCTACTTGAAGTATTTTCCAGGCTCCGATTGTCTGGTTGATCGTTGACACAGATACTTTGTGCTTTTGGATGCGGTACTGGAGATAGTCCTTCACCTGCTGTGTTGTAAGCAGATCTGGAGAAGTGTTGTAAAACCGGGAAAGCCCGGCAATCATTGATACATACGACTGAATCGTTCTAGGACTGTAATTGCGGACCTGCATCTCACAGATCATCAATTCACGTAAGCTTTTTTTTCATGGTATGAAGTTTAAAGTGAACTTATTACAAGTTACACATTTAC
>JAOZUK010000190.1 GCA_029938715.1 Bacteroidales bacterium
ATCAATCGCCCCATACAAATTTCACTATATTTGATTGCCTGCCGAACCTAAAACTTACCTGATGAAACATGCACTTCTGATATCGACACTACTTCTACTGTTCCCCGTTCTGAACGCACAATACCTGCATCACAATATTGATGCAGGCATCCACCATGCGGACAGTGAAATCTCTGTCACCGATGTGCTGACATTTCCAATAGAGTTCCTGAAGGAAAACAGGACACTGGAGTTCAACCTGAACAGCAAACTCTCGCTGGACCTTTCGGGAGAGGGGTATCTCATTGAGAAACTGGAAGGGACCGAAGGTGCCGACTCCACCTGCTACCGCATCATCATCAAATCGGTCAAAAAGGCAGCAAAGGGCATCACCCTGACCTACCATGGAAAGATCGAAGAGGAGATCGTTGCAGGGGCAGCTGAATATGCACGTGGGTTCAGTCAAACAGACGGAATCATTGGTCCGGAAGGAATCTACATGGCCGGCTCCACCCATTGGGTACCCGCCTTCGCAAACGCCACACTGTTCACATTCGCTTTGACCGTGGAACTGGATGAACCATGGAATGTAGTTACCCAGGGTACCCGGACAGTAAACAGTGTTGAAAACGGCAGGCGCAACGTTACCTATGAATCACCCGAGCCCATGGACGAGATCTATCTGATCGGCGGACAGTGGACCGAATACTCCATCCAGGCTGGAAATGTGCTGGTCCAGGCCTTTCTGAGAACACCAGATGAAGCACTGGCCAACAGATATCTGGGGGTTACGCAGCACTATCTTAATCTCTATGCCAGCCTGATCGGGGAGTACCCCTTTACAAAATTTGCCCTGGTGGAGAACTTCTGGGAAACGGGGTATGGAATGCCCTCCTTCACCCTGCTGGGAGAGAAGGTGATCCGCTTCCCATGGATCCTCCACTCCTCCTACCCCCATGAACTGCTACACAATTACTGGGGAAATAGTGTATATGTCGATTACAAACAGGGCAACTGGTGCGAAGGAATTACCGTCTATATGGCCGACCACTTGATTAAAGAGCAGCATGGTCTGGGAAGTGACTACAGAAGGAGCACCCTTCAAAAATTCACCGATTATGTGAACGTAGAGAACGATTTTCCGCCGGCAGAGTTCATCTCAAGAAACAATCCGGCCGAAGAGGCTGTAGGATATGGAAAAGTAATGATGTTCAATAATATGCTTCGGGATGAATTTGGAGCCGAACTGTTTCTGAGGGCCTATTCAGATTTCTACCAGAATAACAGGTACCGCCAAGCCTCATTCGACGACATCAGGAACTCATTTGAGAAAATCACCGGGGAAAACCTGGAACCCGTATTTGACCAATGGATCAACCGGACCGGGGCACCATCTCTGAAACTCTCAGATATACATGTTACAGAGCGCGTTGATGAGTATGAACTCACCTTTACCCTGGAACAGATCCAGCAGGGCGACCTGTTTATGCTAAATGTGCCTGTGGCCATCTACGTGGAGGGCAACCAGGAAGTACACCTCACCCGGGAACAACTGAACAAACAGAAAACCACCTACTCCTACAAGTTCAGCAACAGACCCCTGAAAATCAGTATCGACCCTCAGTTTAACATAATGCGGACCCTCCACCACAGTGAGGTCCCCTCCTCCCTGTCACAGCTTTTCGGCGGACAAAAATCGCTGGTGATCCTACCACAGGACAGTACCCTTTCTGCCAGTTACCGGGCAATGGCCGAGTTCTGGTCCAAAACACAGGTAGCACAGGGCAAAGAGATGGAGATCATCCTTGATTCGGAGATCGAAAAGATACCAGTAGACAGGCCCGTCTGGGTCATGGGGTTTGAAAACAAGTTTTTTAACCAGGTACAGATCCGTGAACAGTACAATGACTTCCTGACCGGAGAGGAGAAGGAGCAGATTACAGCCCTGACCAAAGAGAACACCCTGGTCTACGCCCTGCCCAACCGGAACAATCCGGAACAATCCGTTGGTTTTATAGGAACAAGGCGACCTGGTGCTCTGGGGGGGCTTTCAAGAAAACTGACCCACTATGGAGGATATGGTTACCTGGGTTTTGAAGGGGATGAACCCAGCAATGTACTCAAAGGTGTTTTTCCGGTTCTTAACTCCCATCTTGACCATGTCATATCCTATCCGGACCAGCCGGAGATCCATCAGAAGCTATCCGCCAGAGAGGCGCTCGCTGGTGTAAATTAAAAAATCGTTTAAAATATACCCTTGACATTCCAGGAGGCAAGACCGATCACGGTTAATATACTCTTAGTCAAATATATGTATATCTTCCGGGTTACCCGATTTAATCCAACTCATAATAATAAGTTGAATCTTGATCTTCAAATTTTATTAACTGATCTACGATTTTGAGTAGACGATGTACTTTGTAAGCAGGGCAAAGAGCGGAAAACCAATACTTAATAGTAACTGCGTATCGAAACCGATAACGGCTGATCCATGAATAGCATTGAATGAGTGGAAAATCAGAAATATGATGATTCCCAGCATCAGGTGCTGGATTACTCCAAATACCCAGAAAAGAGTTTTGTTTGTCATGTTAATTGTGGTTTTATGAATGGTATGATTTTTTTCACGATCCGTCAGTTAAAGATTTCAGTACCTGATTCTTATATTTCCTGCTAATGGGTACTTCAACATCTCCAATTTCAATGGTCGAGGCTGTGAAGGCAGTGATGTGATCGATCGCGACCACAAATGAGTTGTGGGTCCTTACAAAACGGTTGCCTGGCAGGGCCCGTTCAATACTCGACAGGCTGCACCTGGTCATCACCTGCTTCTCCCCGGCATGCACCTTGATGTATTCATCTACACTCTCAATAAGGCTGATTTCTGATAAAAATACTTTATGGGTTTTTCTGTTATCTCTCAGGTACAAAAATGCATTCTGCGATAGTGGGGACATTGATCCGCTAAATGAGAAAGGGGATGACAAGGACTCATAATAGTGATCAATGGCCTGAAGGAATCTTTTGAAAGAGATGGGCTTGAGCAGGTAGTCAATTACATGAAGATCGAAGCCATCCAGGGCATACTCCCTGTAGGCGGTGGTGATAATGGTTTTGGGCGGACTTTTTAAACTTCGCAAAAAGTCCAGGCCACTTAGGCGGGGCATGCTAATGTCCAGAAAAATAAGGTCAATGCGGTTCTGTTTCAGGAATGAAAGAGCTTCCAGTGCATTTTCATGTTCCTGTACAATTTCAAAATCGTCCAGTTTTTCCAGGTGGGCTCGTATCACTTCCCGTGCTATGGGTTCATCATCAATAATCAGACATTTGATCTTCATATTTCGGATTTTGATTGAATTTTCAAACTTATGGAAAAGGAAGTCTCATCATCACGGATCACAAGGCTATGTTGCTGGGGATAGAGAATTTCGAGTCGCTTTTTTACGTTCTCCAATCCTACTCCACTCGATTGATCGGGACTCCCGGCAGGTGTCGGGAACTTACTATTCCCAACCTCAAAAGTCAGTTCGTCTTCATTGGTTAGGACCCTGATCTTGACCCACACCTCTTTGATCATTTTACTGGCTCCGTGTTTAAAGCTGTTCTCAACAAAAGGGAAGAGAAGCAGAGGTGCGATGGTGGCCTCCTTATTTTCCAGATCCTTCTCCATTTGGATATTTAACCTATTACCATACCTAAGCTTTTCCAATTCTATGTAATTATTGATAAAATCCAATTCCTTATTTAGATTGTAGGACTCAGTGGAGCATTCATAAAGAACAAAATGGAGCATCTCGGAGAGCATCAGGATTCCCTGGGGAGTCCGGTCCGATTTCTGCATGGCAAGCCCGTAAAGGTTATTCAGGGTGTTGAAAAGAAAGTGGGCATTCAACTGACTTTTCAGGGCGGTTAGTTCGGCCTGAAACTTCTGTTTTTCCAGCTGGATCTTCGCCTCTCTTTCTTTGATACTTTCCTTAAAAAGCTTGATACTAAAGGCGATGAAAACAATCAGGCTTGTCTCAAAATAGAAGGGAAGCAGGTTGTAATCCACTAAATTTTCGAGGGAGATCTCTTCCCCGCTGAGAAACATAACCAGTATCCTGACAAGGAGTGGTTCAACCATAAGAACCAGCAGGAGGATCACTCCTAGCTTGATGTACTTCTTTCTTTTCAGGTAGCCGGGAAGGATCCTGTAGTTGATGATGTAAACCAGGGTCATTGTAAATGGCAGCATCACCATCGAGGATAGAAAGAGCCAGGGATAGTTATCAAATACCGGCCCGTAGATCACCATAAAGAGCAGGATAAAGCTCATCCAGAAACCGGTATGCTGCAAGATTCGTTTTTGATTCTGCTTTTTCATCATTGTGGAGTAGAAGCAAAGTTAAATGGTTCATCTGTAGAATAAAAGTAATTCAGTCATTTACCGGTTTGCTGGGCCATTTGACTATTTCAGTGTGGTATCGTGCAGTTTGCATGCCTTAATTGGACCAGAACCGGTCTTTGCTTCAGAGAGGACGACAGCGACTGAATTAATTTGAAAAGGGTGATCCTGATTCTTAATATTAGGGTCATGAAATCTATTCTCACATCCATGGCAGTTATATGGCTCCTGCTTTCCAGCGCTTCACTGTTCTCCCGGGGACCGGGCGATCGAGGTCTTCTGCTGGGATTCAATACATCATCCTTTACAGGATCGGAATCTACCATAGAGAACAACAGCTATATCCCCGGATTGACCATTGGTTTCTTTCAGGAATTTGAAATCGGTCCGCATATGATCATTGGGCCGGAAATCGCATTTACCACCAAAGGAAGCAGGTTACAGACCGTTGAGGATCTCTACCTGCACCAAGTCATCACCTATATGGAACTGCCGCTCCTGGTCAACTGGATCGTTAATCCCGGGAAGAGGAGCAGGGCATTCCTCGTTGGCGGGCCAACCTTTAGCTATATGCTGCTTGCGTTTAACGAAGTAGGATTTCCCGAGGAGGTCAGTCGTTTCGATTTTGGAGTATCGCTGGGAATGGGAGTTAGATGGCATAAGATAAGATGCAGGATCCATATGAATCAGGGACTGATAGATGTTGACAAAAGCAACTCTTTGACAAGAGTAAAAAACCGCACTTTCAATTTCACTGTTGGCCTTTCCTTCTGAATTTTAACAATTAAAATATAAAACAATGAGCCGATCGAATACACTCTTGCTTCTCTGTGGACTGCTTATGGCGGGACCCGGTATGCATATGATAGCCTGTTCTGTATTTAATGCATCCAGGGTCGATAAGGTATTTGCAGCCACCAATAAGGATTGGAACAACAGGGAGACCAGGATTCTGTTTATTCCTGCAACTCCGGACAAATACGGAAGGGTCTATTTTGGTTACCAGTTGGAAGTGGGTTTCCAAAATGTAGGAGGCATGAATAATCAGGGATTGTGGTACGATGGTGCTTCACTTCCAGCCAGGTCCGATATAGAGAACCATTACAACAAGCCCCGCGTCAAAGGTGAACTGTGCGAAAAGGCCCTGGAGGAGTGTGCTACTGTCGATGAGGTTATTCAATTGTATAAAAATTACTACACACCACACTGGCAGGGTCACTCCATGTGGGCCGATCGGTTCGGGAACTCTGTCATCATTGAATACGGGGAAAAAGATGTGGTATTTGTCAGGAAGGAACAAGGTTATCAGGTGATGACCAACTTTTATGTTTCTGATCCAAAAAACTCAAGGTGGTACAATTGTCATCGCTTCAATGCCATTACAGAGATCCTGAACAAGGCTGTAAATTTGAATGTGGAGGTGATGACCGAAGCACTTGACGCATCCCATAAAGAGGGACTAACACCCACACTCTTCTCAAATGTCTATGATCTGAAAAAAGGTGAGATCCACCTCTATCACTTTCACTGTTACGATGAGTTTGTTCGCATTGACCTGGCAAAGGAGCTGGGAAAAGGGGACCAATACCTGGAGATTCCCCGTCTTTTTCATGGGATCAGTTTAAAAGCACCTGCCAGTGAGCAGCTGGTAGATGGCACAAATGTAGAGATTGAGTGGAGAGGAGTAGCCGCCACTTATGAACTCTATTGTTCAACAGACAGGGCTTTTGCAGATGCCGAACCGGTGGCAGTTTTGAATCTCCCTCAAAGTGGATCCAATCTGCTGGGACTCTCATCGCTCCTTATCCTGTTGGTGGTCTCAGGGTTGTTGGGAAGAATCAAAAACAGGATACCAGTGATGCTCCTCTTTGGATTGCTCTTCCTGGGTGGGTGCAGTGGATGTTCGAAGATCTTTATTTTGCCTCAGTCTCTCCACACCATGGATGGTTCATTCATTGTAAAGGATCTGAAACCGGAGACCACCTATTACTGGAAGGTTGTTGCACTTGGCGAAAATGGGATCAACAGTGAAAGTGTAACACGAGCTTTTACCACGACCTCCTATTGAAAAAAGCAAGATATCTGCCCTTCGGGTTGCCATAGCATCTTCTTCTCCTAAGCAAACATATCGCTGACCTCCCTGTCGATGCTGAACACTTTTCAATTGATTAAGTGGACACTTTTGGACTAATAATTACGAAATAGAGGCAGAAATCATAAGTAAACCATACCCTATTTCCCTGGTTATCCATTCATTAGGAAACCTTTTCAATTCTCCCAACGTAGAAGGACTCATTACCACTACCACAATTTAGATCGCCCCGATGGAGAATTATAAGGTTAGAAGAAGAAAGTTAACTGTTATACTTTTCACACTAATAGCCTCTCTTAACCTTTTTGCACAAACCTATATTCTAAATGAAGATTTCTCTTCTGCATCAGGAACCACACCGCCCTCCGGCTGGGTAAATTCAACTGTGAGCGGGGAGATTGAAGATCTCTGGCACTTTGATAATCCAGGTGCAAAGGTGGTAAACTATCCAATGATTGGAACCTTTGCCATCTTCGATAGTGAGGGAATCTCTAAGAATCAAGTCCCGGAAAATGTAATTCTTGAGACGCCCTATTTTGATGCAACCATAAGTGCAGAGATCCTTTTTTCATTCGATCACTATTTTGTAGGTGGCGAAGGAGCCAGTGGTACCATAGAAGTATACGATGGAGATGTCTGGCATGTAGTTAAAACATTTACTGATACCACCACAAATTCCGAAAAAGAGATATTAGATATATCCAGTTATTCCGGCAGTGTACCAAATTCGAAGATTCGATTCCGTTGGCAGGGTGACAGCATTGGCTATTGGGCCATTGATAATTTAAGCATTTACACTCCCCTACCCACCGATGCAGGAATAACAACCTTAAACGCACCTGCAATGCCCTTTGCAGCAGGCACTCATCCCATTGAGGTTACCCTGGCAAATTTTGGAGCAAATACCATAACCAATACCACAATAAACTGGTCGGTGAATGGTGCTCCACAATCACCTTATGCCTGGACCGGCTCACTTAGTTCGGGTACCAAAGAGAGCAATATTGATATTGGAAGCTACTCCTTTGTATCAGGACAAAAAACAGTCTTTAAGATCTGGCAAAGCGATCCAAACGGAGAACAGGATGGCTACTCACTAAACGACACCTTAACCAAAACACTTTATACAGCACTCTGCGGCACCTATACAGTTGGCGGAACCTCTCCCGATTTTGAAAACTTTACCGAAGTAGCAACAGCTTTGAATAACGCAGGAGTTGCCTGTGCTGTCATTTTCGAGATTCGCAACGGAATCTATGACGAACAAATCAAACTCTACGAGATCAGCGGTAGCAGCCCTGCCAATACTATAACCTTCAGGGGAGAGAGTCGCGATAGCAGCCTGATTGAACTTCATTATACCACCAGCAACCCAAGCAATGACTTTACCCTTGCAATAACGGGCTCCGATTATATCTCCTTTGAGGATATGGGTGTGTTGCGTAC
>JAOZUK010000515.1 GCA_029938715.1 Bacteroidales bacterium
ATAATTTCTAAATTCTCTGACGCATCTTCGTTATAGTTGGTGATGATCAATTTTAGGGGTTTAAGCACTGCCATCACCCTGGGAGCACGCTTATTCAAATCCTCCCTCACTGCAAATTCAAGCAGACCCACATCGTTGTTGGCCATCACCTTGGTGTATCCGATGCTGTCATTGAATTTCCGAATGGATTTGGAAGTATATCCTCTTCTGCGAAGTCCTGTAAGTGTAGGCATCCTTGGGTCGTCCCATCCATTCACATGCCCTTTCTCAACCAGCTCAAGCAACAACCGCTTGCTAAGCACTGTATAGCTCAGGTTCAGGCGGTTAAATTCGGTTTGTCTGGGTCTGTAATTATTATCTTTTAAATGTTCTACCAGCCAGTTGTAGAGCGGACGATGAACTTCAAATTCGAGGGTACAGAGCGAGTGGGTCACTCCCTCAAAGTAGTCTGTTTGTCCGTGTGCAAAATCATACATGGGATAGACTTTCCAGGTATCGCCTGTGCGGTGATGGGGATGAAAGAGGATGCGGTAGATCACTGGATCACGCATATGCATGTTGGGAGAAGCCATATCAATTTTGGCCCTCAGCACCCTCGATCCTTCAGGAAATTCTCCTGCATTCATTCGCTCAAAAAGATCCAGGTTTTCTTCAACCGAACGATCTCTGTATGGACTGCTTGTTCCGGGTTCGGTGGGAGTACCCTTCTGGGAAGCCATCTCTTCCGAAGACTGGTCATCCACATAGGCAAGATCCTTTTTAATCAGATCTACGGCAAAATTGTAGAGCTTTTGGAAATTATCTGAGGCATAATACTCTCTCTCTTCCCAGTCAAAACCGAGCCACTTGATATCTTCTTTAATGGAGTCTACATACTCCACATCCTCCTTGGTGGGATTGGTATCGTCGAACCTTAGGTTGCATTTCCCTCCATACTTTTCTGCAATCCCAAAATCGAGGCAGATGGCTTTGGCGTGTCCAATATGAAGATATCCATTGGGCTCTGGAGGAAACCTGGTGTGGATCCTTCCACCGTCTCTTCCTGTCCTCAAATCCTCCTCAACTATGGCTTCAATAAAATTCAGACTCTTCTTTTCACCTGTATCCTCTTTATTCTCTGTCATTTTTTATGCATTTTGGCGTCACAAAATTAATAAATTTGCAATGGGTTTTATACATTGACTAAAAGCAGCGTAATATGGGAAAGATTGTAATTGAAGAAATGGAGTTTTATGCTTTCCATGGCCACTACCAGGAGGAGCAGATTGTTGGAAACAGGTTTCTGGTGGACCTGGTGCTGGAAACCGATCTTTCGGCCCCAGCCCAATCCGATCAGCTGGAAGATGCAGTCAACTACCAGAAAGCCTATAAGCTCATCAAGCACGAGATGCGAATAACCAAATCGAACCTACTGGAAAACATAGCCAAGCGCATCCTGGATGCCCTCTTTAGAGAAATGAAAGGAATTGAGAAGGCCACTATAAAAATCAGGAAGATGCATCCCCCCATGGGTGGCCCCATTCAATCGGTGGGTGTGGTAATGAGCCGACAGCATGGATAATAAAAAGTGTCCGGAGTGCGGTTCAGGCTTTCGTTGTGAAGGGGATCGGGACTGCTGGTGTGAAAAGGTGCAGATTCACAGGGCACAGATGCTCGAGATTTTGGAGCGCTATACCGACTGTCTTTGCCCTTCCTGTATGAAAAAATATGAGGCCAGGGAGTAGAATGCTTTTGGTTCTGGATGTTTAGTCTTTACGGAATGAAGTAAGAGTACCGGATTGTACGTGTATGGGTGGCTCCCAGCTTTTCAAGTATAGTTTCCGGATATCCGTACTCATTAAGCTCCACCTCATAATTGTAATTAAATCCTTCCTCCACCAGTGTCTTGCTAAGCAGGTTATTCACAAACGACTCCCCATTGAAATAGTATTGTAATCCTGAAAATGGGTGCTTGCTTGTATCATAAGTCATATCTACCGATTCCAACGATTCTGATCTGGGATCAAATGCCCTGCAGGACAAAATATTTCCCTTTTGGTCGTAAGCATACTCCACCTTCCAGGTAAACTCCTCCTGCATTCCCTCCTGGGTAAATTCATATCTCGACTCGCTAACCACATCGTGCCCCTCGTACGCAAATTCAGTATAACCCAGAAAAGCAGAATCAACAGGTTCCATATAATAGTCCAGGTTCCTTTTTACCA
>JAOZUK010000516.1 GCA_029938715.1 Bacteroidales bacterium
AGCCCAATCCCCCCCTTTTTATAATTAACGAAAAAGCTGTGATCATCGAAAAAATCAATGCAAGCCTTAACCGAAGACTTTGTTGCCATCTGGTATTTTGGTAGCGAAGTAATAATCTCGCCTGTCAGCTCCCTTATTTCAGTTATTGAACGGGGATGGTCCATAAATGCTAACAGTTTCAGAACTGCTTTTTGCAAATCACTGAGTTCAATATTGGTAATCCCCTCAGGGAAAGATTCATCCGATTGAAATTCAAACAAACTGTTTGCCATCTCTTTTTTTTGCAAAAATAAGCATATTTCTATAGCAGTTATAACTAACTGAATAATTACAAAGTGATACAGCAGAGAATCAGAAATAATCCTCTCGTTTCCAGAAGCGCAGCATGAAATCGAGGTTATCCATAAGCAATTCACGCCCGGACGGCCCGGGGAATTCGATTCCGGGAAGGTCATAGTTTGCCAAAAGATAATGCATCCATTTCCCGCTGATGTAGTCTGACTCAAGAAGCATTATAGCATCATCAGCGTGTTTCCCGTCAGATTCAAACTCCTCGAACCAGGGATTTCGTACGTCGGGAATAAGGCCATTGTAGCCAAAAGCCAGCTCAATGCCCATATCGGGATCGGAAAAGATCATTCCCGGGGTGGCCTCCTCAGGCCCGTGTTCGGTCTTATCATATGAAATTTCCCGAATCATCTCCTGCTCAGGTAGTTTCCGATTCTTTTGCCTTCTCCGAACTGATCTTTTCATGAATCTGTTATGATATTCCAGGAACTCGCGGATAAAACGGTTGGCTTCTTCCTCGCTTTCAATAAACGCCAGTTGTTTTCCCCTGTTGAACTTCAGGAAAGAAGCATGAAGCTGCCTGTTCTCTTCCCTCTGCACCGCCTGATCCTTGCCAAACAGCTTCTTACTCTCTTCCGACTCCTCCTCCTCCCGGATCTGGTCGGTATCAAACCCTAGCTCCAGCTGGGCTCCCGATAACCACCATTCGCCTTTCCATTGCACGAATCCGGATAATGAGACCGACTTCCCCGGTTCAATGTCGGTAGGCAATTGCATCGACCTGGAGCTAACTTTTAGTTCTCTCCCTGTAGCAATATGTTTATACAGCAGGTCCTCGCCCTCCCTCCCCATGAAAAGGTAGTAGCCACTCTTTTTCTCCACCATCCCAAGGACCGGCTCAAACAGCGGATGATCCTCCCCCAGCGTATAAGCCAGCCACTCTTTCCCTTTCCGGGCGAGCAGAGGGGTTAACGTTGAGTGTATGAATGTATCGAGGGAATCGTAAAGGAATGGTTCTCGGGCATCTTCCGGCATGGGTTCACCCTCTTCCTCCGAGAAGATCTCGGCAGCAATCTCATCATACTCTTTCCCTACAAAATGATGCAACCAGGAATCAGTCATGATCCACCTCATCCTCACATTGAGTTCATGATAATCCTCCTCGTTCGGGCTTATGTTCAGAAACTGCTTCAGTTTAAGGTTTTCAGGGGCTGACTCATACTCCCTCTCTAGGATTCCGAAGATCTCTTCAGGCATTTCTGACCACTTACTGATAATGGGACTGATTATGTTCTTATCACCCAGAATCATACTGAGAAAATACCACAGTAAAAAACTAAGGTCTTCATGATTTATCTCATCAGGATAATACTCATCGGAATCGAAAAAAGGCAGCCAGGTCCCGTAAAGCTCATCAACCTGAGTGATGAAGGCTCTCCACAATCCCGGTCCGGAGATCACATCCTCGAAATAGGCTGTGATAAAGCAGGCCAGTTGCTTCTTCTCTTCTTCAGAGAGGGTAAGCTCATCATCCGGAAAATCATCATATCTCAGTATGCTGAAAATCTCGTTACAAAGCCTGAGGTAATAGAAATCGCTTTGCTGCGGTGTGCTATAATGATGGAACGAAAGCCATCTTTGCATATATATGATTTCCTTTTTCATTTTCAATTTCAATGTGCAATAAAAGTACCAATTCTTGTAGTATGGGACAACTACCCTGATCAGTCAATTGATACAACACGAGTCTAAATATCTTTTAATCAATGGGAATGAGCCGGATGCCAGAGATCAAATCAGCAATCTCTCCTCAGACCGCTTACGAGCACTAATAGGAGGCCGGATATTGTCACTTCTCCCGGCAACGAGATAAAACTATTAAAAAACCTTGCTCAGCAGATCGTTT
>JAOZUK010000517.1 GCA_029938715.1 Bacteroidales bacterium
GGGGAATCTGCTTTTCCTCGTTCCAGTAGATGACCCTGTATGGACATGCATTTACTATCCTTTCCTGTCCTTTCGCTTTTTCCGGATCGATAATAACTATGCCGTCCTCTCTACGATATACAGCACCATCTTTTGCGGCATCAATACAGGGTGCCGTTTCGCAATGCATACATGGGGTGGGAATATAGGAGAGTTTGGGTTTTGGATATGATCCCCGTTCAATCTCCGTCATTTTCAACCAGAATTGATCATTCAGAGGCTGTGCTGCTGAATAGGGGAAGTAATCATTTCCATAATATTCATCCCGACAGGCAAGAAAGCAGTTATAGCAGCCATTGCATTTGTTTACATCTATCAGTATGGAGTATCGTGACATTCTCTTAGCCCTCCCATTTTTCGATTTCGATCAGACACGAATTCGGTGTCATTCCCGGAACATTTTTTGACAGCATACGTGAAGGCGTCAGCATATTTACACAGCCGCCTCTGTCCGGTGAATCAGCATTACCGGGAACGAGAGGATCATATTTTGCCGATGAGGCATAACTGTGAATCACTCCCGGTCGCACTCGTTCAGTAATCACGGCAATACAGAGCACCGATGCCCGATGGTTATGGAGTCGGACAATATCGCCGGTCTGGATCCCGCGTAAGGCTGCATCCTCAGAGCTGATACGGGCGGGCCACCAGGCATACCCGTCCTTTTTAATTCGATGCACCGGAATATCATCAAGCCAGTCGGTGTGCTTGTCGTAGTGACAGTGGAAGGAAAAGCGCGGATGTGACGACAGCAGCTGCAGTGGATATTTCTTGTACATCTCGCTGTGATGCCCTTCCCAGCTTGGAATATAATGAGGAGATATTGGTCGCTCCTCATCATCCGGGAAATTCGCCTTCAGACTCTCTGAGACAAACTCGATCTTACCGCTGTATGTTCCGAGTTCTTTAGCTTTTTCTGTATTACGTTTAGGATTATTTGTATCAGGCGTGTCACAGTCGCGTCCTTCAGCAAACCACCTGAGGGACGGAGTTGATTTATAATCTTCTGAAATATTGATTATCTGATAGCCTTTCTTATCAAATTCCTCCCAGCTTATCATGCCTTTCAAATCTGAAGAGTCATAAAAAGCCTTGACCCAGTCGAGTTCAGTGCGTCCGTCTGTAAACTCTTCCTCGGTGCCAAGACGCTCAGAAATCAACCTGAATATTTCATAATCCGACTTGGATTCCCACAGAGGGTCGATACATTTCTGCTGACGTACAACAATCCTGTAATTGCAGCCGCTGCTCGCATGACAGGTATATCCGCCACAGGCTCCCCATTCTCCCACATCCTCACGTTCAAAGTTTGTACAGGCCGGGAGAATAATATCGGCCATCCTGGTTTCACTGTTAAACCAGATATCCTGATTGACAACGAATTCAAGTTTCGGACTCTGATACATTCTCACCCACTTGGATGTATCACTCATGGTTCCGATGAATGAACCACCGTAGCGATAAAATAACTTAATCTCTGAATAGCCCTCCATGGGATATTCAAAATGGGTAAACTGCTGTTCCAGTGATTGACCACAGAAACCTTCTCCGTACCAGCTGACAGGCGGATCAAGAACAGCATCGGGAAGAGTAAGTCTGTATAACCGCTGTTTTGTCGGGTTCATTGGCCTATATTGGGCAATATGTGCAGTGGAAACCCTGCCCTCAAGATCGGCGTAGGCTGGAAACCAGTGCTTGGTATCCGATGGCGCCCCCATGGTGGTTCCCCAGATGGTACGCCCTGGTTTGCCAAGTCCCTGCATTCCCTGGAGCAGAACCATCATACGGGCCCATTCGGTGCCATACGCCTGACGACAGGCACCACCTTCTCCACCACGGGCCCCTCCGGACAATATAGTTCTTTTAGCGGCCCATTCACGGGCCAGAGCACGAATCACCTTAGCCTTGACGCCTGATTCTCCCTCCGCCCATTCAGGCGTCTTCTCCTGCCTGTCTTCTTCTCCAAGAACATATTTTTTAAACTCATCAAAGCCAATTGTTCTCTCTTTAACATAATCCTTGTCATAGATATCTTCGGTGATCCAGACATGGGCAATGGCCATGGCAATACAGGTATCGGTGCCAATCCTCGGGGCTATCCATTTACCTTCCATCACTCCGGCGGTAAAATTATGAAAAGGATCAATAAACA
>JAOZUK010000050.1:0-15776 GCA_029938715.1 Bacteroidales bacterium
GTGGAACAGACTGGTTCAAGGATCCCTGGGCCATGAAGTTTGTTCCTCATCCCTACAAAGTCACCATGCCCCTGATGGCCATCAGCCATGAAGGCACATCGGTGAGCATGTCATGGAAACCCAACCAGGTGGCCACCCGATGGTTCAACTATCGCTCCCATATCCCCCAACCGGTCTTTGCCAGTCCAAATTTTATCGACCGGATGAATAATCAGCTTATGGGACTTATGATTCCTGATGCTACCATAGAAGGACATGAAAATGAAGTATATGCGAAGATTCCACTGGAGCTGAAGATAGATCAGGTAATCCAATTCGATGCTGAGATAACAATCATGAAAGGTACTGGTGTGAATTCCATGACCAACTGGATTGAAAAAAATGGGTTCCCTGATCCCGGTGAGCCGCGCTGGCCTCTGGAAGAGACATTAGACCGGATTGCCAATGCCTATAATACCAATATGTGGCACGAAGGAGAGGGATTTGGGTTCTATCAGCGAAATACCCGTGTAAGTCCCAATGTTCCCGGGTTTATGGATCGCTATATAGAGGAGAATAAGAAAACCGATCTGGGCAAATCTCTAAAGAAGAAAGTGGATTGGTCAAAGGAGCAACTTGGCTCAAAGGATCAAAGTACTGATGACAAGCAAAGACTGCTTAAACAGGGTGACGAAATCCTGAAATTACAGAGAACCGATGGATCCTTTATTTTCGATCCGGAAGGTCTTCATTATAAAAAAGATGATTTTATGGTGGCCACCTCCTTTATCGAATCCATGGGAATAGCTGGCGATACTGCCCTGGAAATAATCATGCTGCCTGCCATAGAATTACTTGACATTGGCGAGAAAACAGGCGAATCAAGGTTTACAGAAGCTGCGAAGAAAGCTTTTGAGTATTGCATGTATATGACCCGTCCTGAAGCAGGAGACTACTGGGAAACACCCATCCATGCTGCCAACCTGCTTGCTTCCGGACATGCTGCCATTGGGTATTATGAAGCTTACAGGGCATTTGGGGATGAGAAGTACCTGGAGAAATCCATCTACTGGATCAGAACGCTACTGGCATTTACCCATTTTTGGGAACCCAGACAAGTTCCGATGATTTACAATACCAAACCTGTACTCAGCTCCAGTGACTGGTATTTTGCCAACTGGGTGCGAGACCATGTACAATGGGAAGTACTTAGGGTATTTTCAGAATCCTCGGCCAGGGACATCTATTGGGCCGATATTGACCAGGAATTAGATTGGGATAAGTACCAGGAAGGGATCACAGTAGCAGTAATCAGGTGGATGGTTGACCATAAGGAGGATAACTGGAGACCTCATAATTTGCCCAGTACGTGGGAAGGTTATCTTAATGGAGATTTTGATTACTGTTATCCCGACACCCATAACAGCACCACCGGAATGTATGGAGGAATGTTTATCCCGCCTGATCCGATTGCCGTAAATATTTATACCGTTCTTGACAGGAGAAACAAATAAAAATCAGTTGAAAATAGAGAATATGATGATTGAAGCCGTACTGTTTGATATGGATGGAGTACTGGTGGATTCGGAAGCATACATTCGCCAGGCTGCCATGAAAATGTTTGCTGAAAAAGGCTATGAGGTTTCAGAGGCCGATTTTATGCCCTTTACAGGAATGGGCGAGAATCGATACCTGGGCGGTGTAGCAGAGAAACATCAGATTCCCTTTGATCTTGAGGAGGATAAACGCCGAACCTATGAAATCTATGCCCAACTGGTTCGTGGAAAACTGGATCCATTGGACGGAGTAAAAGATTTCATTTACAACTGTATATATAGAAATTTGAAGTTGGCAGTGGCCTCCAGTGCCGATCCGGTAAAAGTTCATATTAATCTGGATGAGATAGGGCTTGACCGTAGCCTGTTTCAGGCCATTGTAACTGGGCTGGATATTGAGCATAAAAAACCCGCACCCGATATATTTATAAAAGCTGCTGAACTTCTTGGTGTGAGTCCCGAACGATGTCTGGTGGTGGAAGATGCCATAAGTGGGGTTCAGGCGGGTAAATCTGCCGGGGCAAAGGTGCTGGCACTAAAAACTTCATTTACTTCAGAGGAGCTGGCAGCTGCCGACTGGATCACAGATACCCTGGCTACAGCTGAAGATCAAGTACTTGACTGGTAGATCTTAGCCTGCTTTGGCTACACTGCGACGGTAGTTCTCCACTTCCCAGTTGTCAATAAAGGTAATTTGTTCGTCAGTCATAAAGTGAGGCCCTCCGTACTGTTCAGAGAGGTAACTGATCTTCAACATATCATAAAACACCTCTAAAACAGTATTGACAGATTTCTCATTTTCCTCAACTATGATAAGGCCTGCCATCTCTTCTACAATTACTTTGGGATAATAACTATGCACCTCTTCAAATTCAGCCAGCTTTTTAGCGATGGCATCGGCTCCCATGCCCTTCTCAAGAAAGAGATAATTGGATTTGCAATAGACAATGATATCAGGTGTGAAAGGACGGCTGATCTTCTGGTACTGGCTTAGTCCAGCAGAAAAATGGTCAATAAGTGGACTTCTGTAAGCTTTGGAAACAAGGTTCCTGGAAGCATAGAAACCAGAGACGACCTCTAAAGCTTCGGATTCATAACCTTCAATTCCACCTTCAGGAAGAGAGAGATTCTTCCGTTCTCTGATCCTTGATTCCACAGAATCATAAATAGCTTTGACTTCCTGGGCACTGTTCGCTCCCACAAAGATTCCATGATTCTGAAGGAAAATAATTTTGGGATCAGTTCCAAATTGGTTCCGGTAGATTTTCATCTGATCCCGAAGTTTCTTGAAAAGTATATACCCGGGGTCGGTATATTCTACATAGAGGGCTTCACTCCCAAACCTCTCTTCAACCTCTGCTTTGGCATCATTGGCACACATCAGCGCATTAATGTTGGTGGGGTGGGTGTGAACAATGTAAGTGTAGCCGATCAGGTTATGTAACGAGGTTTCAACCGAAGGACGCAAATTTTCAGGACTTATGATTGCATTCATCATATCCTTTTTCACCTCTTCCTCTCTACTCACCGAATCTTCGGAATAGACCTTCTCTTCCATGGCGCCAAGCTCGTCTCTCGACATAATTACAAAACCATCCAAAGCGATAGTTGCCAGAGATATCCCACTGGCTTTGATGTATAGCTTCTCCGAATTTTTATAGGAGGTGTTTCCTCCTCCGGCAATTATGTATGCCGGATTATTTCCATAATACTGCGATATATTTACCAGTGATTCTAATCGATCCATTACAAAATTAGGTTTAAATAATGCTGCGGTACTATAAGCAAATACCGCAGCATCCTGAAAAAGAGGGGCAAAACTACAAAAAAATTACTAATTATTAACCAAAATCAATACCAATCAGATGCATTAAGTCCCCTCAAATATTACGCCTATTTTATAAATGTACCCATTATGTAAGTAGCTGTCAATATACATTTTGGGCATTGTGTTGCATAATTTGGGATTACCAGCAATCCAATTAAATGGTTTCAATTCCGGTATCGATTCACTATCTTGGATTTATGAAAAGAAGATTTATATCAGAACTTAACTCGCCTCCTATGAAACCTATCCCATTGATTGGACTGCTTCTAGCTTTTCAGCTATTGCATGTTCCCCCAGCCTCCTGCCAGGAAAAATCCATTAAAGTCAAATCATTTACCCTGGCCCTCTGTCAGATGAATGTGGTCGGTGGCGACCGTCATGCCAACCTGGCCCATGCAGGAGAGATGATCGCCAGGGCAGCAAAAGAGGGAGCACAGTTTGTGCTCCTGCCCGAGGCCATGGACCTGGGATGGACAGATCCATCAGCTCTTTCCGAAGCAGAACCCATACCCGGGGGTACCTCCTTTAGCTACCTGGCTGATAAGGCCAGGAAACACGGTGTATATGTTTGCTCCGGCCTGATCGAAAAAGCAGGTGATAAGGTTTTTAATTCTGCTGTAATCATCAACCCCGAGGGAGAGTTGATCCTGCTTCACCGGAAACTTAATGAACTGGGTATTGGCCATCCCTACTATGCATTGGGAGACCGGCTCAATGTATGTGAAACTGAGTATGGGACCATCGGATTAATGATCTGTGCCGATGCCAGCACTGGAGATCATGTAATCCCACGTGCACTTGCCTACATGGGAGCAGATGTAATTCTCTCTCCCAGCAGCTGGGCGGTTCCTCCCGACCATGATAACAATAAGAAGCCCTACGGGGGAATGTGGAAGGAGGCATACAAACCTGTGGCCAAAGATTTCAGGGTCTGGATCGCCAGCTGCAGCAATGTTGGATGGATGACCGGCGGCCCATGGAAGGGATGGAAAGGAATCGGATGCTCCATGGTGATCGGACCTGGAGGTTCAGACATGCTCCATGCTCCCTATGGAGTTGATGCAGATACAATTCTGTATGTCGACATTAATCCTGAACCAAGGCCTGGCCAGGGAACTACCTGGCACGACTATTGGAATGGAACCAATGACAACTGATCCTGCTTACAACGAGGGAAACTTCCAGGGTCCCCTGTATTCGGGTGTTACAAGCGCATCGGCTTTTGCCGAACTGGTGATCTTTCTGCTCTTCTCATCATACACCACCCTGTCGCTGGCCCAATAGGAGATATTACCCAGGTGGGCATAAAGTGCAGACCTGTGCCCAATTTCGATCTCCGCATTCAATGCATCTCCAAATCGGATGGCCCTGATAAAATTCTCACAATGATTTATATGAGATTTATAATCGCTGGGGTAATCTTCAACTTCTTCCATTCGCCGATCCTCTCCCCCTCCTTCAGAAAAAATCCGCCACTTGTCCCGGTCAGCAACCATGGTTCCATTGGTCCCCATAAACTTCACCCCGTAATTTTGATCGTAGGGACCGGTTTGAACTCCTCCATTGTGCTCCCATATCATATTGTATCCCTCCATCTCGTAAAGAACGGTCAGGGTATCGGGCAACTCCAGGGCGCGGTCTCTATTGGCAAAATTACCGCCCAGGGTCTGAACGGATTGTGGTGCACCAGTTACATCCATGGCCCAGAGACCCATATCGATGAGGTGTACCCCCCAGTCGGTCAGTAATCCTCCTCCATAATCCCTGAACATGCGCCACGATCCATGGAATCTGTTTTTGTTAAAGGGACGCAAAGGAGCCGGGCCCAGCCAGCGATCATAATCCACACCCTCCGGAACGTCGGAATCCGGAACAGGTATATTGCCGGCACCATAATTAAAGTTGGCCCAGTATTTCACCTCTCTAATGGTGCCCAGTTTTCCTGATCTCACAAAATCGATGGCACTTTTCCAATGGGCTCCACTGCGTTGTTGCTGGCCCACCTGTACAATGCTCTTATATTTCCTGGCTGTATCCAGCATCACATTGATCTCCCCCACCGAGTTGGCCAGGGGTTTTTCCACATATACATGCTTCCCTGCCTCACAGGCTTCTACGGTAGGCAGGCAATGCCAGTGATCAGGGGTCCCTACAATCACAGCATCAACATCTTTATCCTCCAACACTTTACGATAATCTTTTTCCAACTTAGGCTTTTGGTGTCCCCTTTTTACCAGTTCTGCAGCTTTTTCCGCCAGCACGGTATCATCCACATCACAGAGGGTTTTGCATACCACATTTGGCTGCTTTAGTAAATCTTCGAGGTCATACCATCCCATATTCCTGACACCAATTAATGCCACAGTGATTTTATCATTGGCTCCCAGAATTCCGGTTGGAGAAAATACGGAAGCAGTTAATGAACCTGAAACTCCCAGGCCAGCCATAGAGGCTGCAGTAGTTCTAATGAATGTACGTCGATTGGTCATGGTAGAAAAATTAGTGGTTATCGAATTGTTAAAATAGCACATTCCGGTGGTTTATACTACTGATCAATTCATTTTCTCTTCCTCCATTTTACACCAAAAAATTATTACTTTTATTGCATAACACACCTTATGACTACCACCATGAAAAAACAATCCATTCCCAGGAGAACATTCCTAAAATCCACCACTGCCACCGTAGCCGGCATTTCCATTATTCCAAGCCATGTGATGGGCCGGGCCCTGGGACATGTCGCCCCCAGTGATAAACTTAATATTGCCGGTATCGGTATTGGAGGAAAGGGAAGGGTTAACATGGAGGCCATGAACAATGAGAATATTGTGGCCCTGTGCGATGTGGACTGGGATTATGCACAGGATTGTTTCAATGATTACCCAAGGGCCAAAAGATATTGGGACTGGCGCAGGATGTTTGATGAGATGGGCGACGATATAGATGCCATTATGATCGCGACCTCTGACCATACACATGCAGCCATCGCAGCCAGGGCCATTACCATGGGCAAGCATATTTATTGCCAGAAACCATTGACCCACTCCGTATACGAATCAAGATTACTTACCCGGCTGGCCAGGGAATACAAAGTGGCCACCCAGATGGGCAACCAGGGAAACTCTGCACCCGAAGCCCGCACCGTGGAAGAGTGGATATGGGCAGGTGAAATAGGTCAGGTAACCGAAGTGCATGCCTGGACCAACCGCCCCGTCTGGCCCCAGGGACTGGAAAGGCCCACAGAAGTAATGACCGCCCCCGATACCATGAACTGGGATCTCTTTATCGGCCCCGCACCCATGAGGCCCTATCACGATATTTACACCCCATGGAACTGGAGGGGCTGGTGGGACTTCGGAACCGGTGCTCTGGGAGATATGGCCTGCCATATATTGAATCCTGTGTTTTCGGCACTTCAACTTGAATACCCCACAAAAGTGCAGGGATCTTCCACCCAGGTCAACACTGAATCAGCTCCCCAGGCCCAGATCGTGGAGTATACCTTCCCTGAGAGAAAGAAACTGCCCCGCCATATAAAAGTGAAAATGCCCGAAGTAAAAGCTTTCTGGTACGACGGGGGTATGATGCCTTCCCGGCCCCTGGAATTGGCCGACGGAGAGCCCATTATGGAAGATGGCATGGGAGGATGTATTTTTGTAGGTTCAAAAGATAAACTAATCTGTAATCTGGGTGGGATTCATCCCAGGTTGCTATCTGGTCGCGAACCCAATGTTCAGGAGACCCTGCGTAGGGTAAAGAACTATCCGGTGGGTGGAATCCAGGATGGTCCACACGAACAGGACTGGATCAGGGCCTGCAAAGAGAGCCCTGAGAACCGCGTTCAACCCATGTCCAATTTTGACATATCAGGGCCATTCAACGAAATGGTAGTGATGGGTGTACTTGCAGTACGGATGCAAAGTCTGGACCGGGAACTGCAATGGGACGGCCCAAACATGAGGTTTACCAATATTTCCCCTACAGATCAATTTAGGGTGGTCTCTTCGGATGATTTTAAAGTAATTGACGGGCATCCCAACTTCAACACCCAGTATATAACTTTTAACGCAGAAGAGACTGTAAATGAATACATTAAACACAACTACCGTGAGGGTTGGACCCTCACTGAATAAGCAAAACCTAACAAACTAAAACTATATCAATGAAAACAATCAATCTCTTTATTACTATTTTGATGGTGGCACTGATTTGCTCCTGCTCTCAAACTCACAAACCGAAAACAACCGAAACGAAAACCCCTGAAGAACCCGTTATGAACGCTTTGACCTCCGAGGAGAAAAACGATGGATGGGTATTACTGTTCGATGGAAAGAGCACCGATGGATGGGAAAACTTTAATGAGGATCATATTTCCGGATGGGAAGTAGAGGAAGGATGCATTGTTGGATTGGGCCTTGGTGGCGACATCGGTGGAGATATCGTATCAGTCGAAGAATATGATAATTTTATCCTGAAGTGGGAATGGAAATTGGGCCCCAACGGCAATAGTGGCGTCATGTACCATGTGGTTGAAGATGAGAAATATAATGCCCCTTACGAAACAGGACCAGAATATCAGCTTATCGAAGATGATGACTTCAGAGATCATGGTGAACCCTATCCACTGGAGGATTGGCAGAAGACTGCTGCCGATTATGCCATGTATGTTCCCAACGACCAGAAAAAAGTGAATTTACGGGAATGGAACAGCTCAAAAATCCTATTTACCCCTGATAAAGCCGAATATTGGCTGAACGGGAAAAAGGTACTTGAATTTGTACCCTGGAGCGAGGATTGGAACGAACGCCGCAACAGTGGAAAATGGGACGCATTCCCCGATTACGGATTTGCCAAAACGGGTAAGATTTGTCTCCAGGATCATGGCAGCAAGATTTGGTTTCGTAACATAAAGATCAAGGAGCTATAGTGAAAGGCCGGGCATACCTCTACTTTATCAGTCTGGTGGCCACATTGGGTGGGCTGATGTTTGGCTTCGATGTGGGTATTATTTCCGGGGCCATCCCTTTTATTCAACCCTATTTTGGTTGGAATGAACTGCAGCTTGGCTGGGGTGTAAGCTCTATTCTGGTGGGCTGTATCATAGGTGCTTTCGGAACAGGCTCTCTTACTGAAAGATATGGACGAAAAAGTCTACTCATTTCAGTGGCTCTCTTTTTTGCCATCTCCTGTGCGGGCATGGCATTGGCCAAAACGGCTACCTCTTTCATTGCATTCAGAGTTCTGGGTGGACTTGCCGTTGGAGCGGTCTCTGTGTTGTCTCCCATGTATGTGGCCGAAGTAGCTCCTCCTAAAATCCGGGGTACACTGGTGACCATTTATCAGCTTGCCATCACCCTGGGCATCCTGGTCTCCTACCTGGTCAATTATGGACTACACGAAGTAGATAACAATTGGCGCTGGATGTTTGGCACCGGTCTGCTTCCCTCCATCCTCTTCTTCACGGGATTATTCTTTATTCCTGAAAGCCCTCGTTGGCTTGTGAAAGCCGGATTCAGGGAGAAAGCCTCTGTAGTGCTGGAACGCATTGGGGGAATGAAGTTTGCGAATTCGGAACTTAAAGAGATTGAACTCAGCCTTAAAGATGCCGGAGGTACCTCAAGCTTTAAACTGCTATTTGCCCCTCAGTACAGAAAGGTAATTATCGTGGGATTACTCCTGTCGGTACTGGTTCAGATCTCAGGGATAAATACGGTAGTGGATTATGCTCCGAAAATTCTTATGACTGCAGGGTTAGAGATTAAGAATGCCCTGCTTCAAACCTCTCTGATCGGTATCGTCAATTTCGCATTCACCTTTATTGCGGTCTGGCTTATCGACCGTTTGGGTAGAAGGACATTCTATATCATAGGTTCATCTGGAATGGCCATTACTCTGCTGTTACTGGCGGCAGCCTTTCACTTTGAAATGGATCCCATTTTTACCACCATTTGCATCATGGCATTTATTGCCTTTTTTGCCTCCTGCATTGGCCCCGCATACTGGACCATGATCTCGGAAATGTTTCCCAACAGGATTCGTGGACAGGCAGTGGCCCTGGCATCCTTTACCCAGTGGGTATTCAATTTTCTTGTAGTGCTTCTCTTCCCATATGTACTGGATGCCATCGGAGGATCGTTCACATTTCTCTTTCTTTCGGCCATGTCGGTCGTTCAATTGCTGGTGGCCTGGTACTATTTAAAGGAGACCAAAGGGAAAACGCTGGAGGAGATAGAGATTCTTTGGAAACAACTATAAAAATAATTTTATGACTGAAACACGTAGGGAATTTTTAAAAAAATCAGCAGCAGGCACAACAGCCATTGTTGCAGGAGGTATTTTGCCTGGCTTCAGTGCTGAAAGCTACAGGCGCATCTCTGGCTCCAATGAACGAATAAGGATTTCTGTGATGGGAGTAAATTCACGTGGGAAAGCATTGGCCATGAACTTTGCCAGGCAGGAAAACTGTGAAGTGGCCCATCTGTGTGATGTGGATAGCCGGGCACTCGAATCATGCAAGGCTGCATTGCTTGATCGCCAGACCCTGGTACCAAAGGAATATATTGATATCAGAAAATCCCTGGAAAGCAAGGAGATTGATGCATTGGTCGTAGCAGCCCCTGATCACTGGCATGCACCTGCTACTTTGTTGGGGCTTCAGGCAGGTAAACATGTATATGTTGAAAAACCATGCAGTCACAATCCCAGGGAGGGAGAGATTCTGGTAGATGCAGCCATACAATATGGAAAAGTTGTTCAGATGGGAAGCCAACGTCGTTCCTGGCCCAAAGTACAAGAAGCTATTACAGCTCTCAGGAGTGGAATTATCGGGCGACCCTACTTTGCCAGAGGATGGTATGCCAACAACAGGGGGCCAACAAACCTGATCCAGGGAGCACAGATCCCCGACTGGCTTGACTGGGAACTATGGCAGGGACCGGCACCCAGGAAAGCGTATGCCGAAAACCTGGTACACTACAACTGGCATTGGTTCTGGCATTGGGGTACAGGTGAAGCCCTCAACAACGGGACGCATGTGGTGGACCTGATGAGGTGGGGGCTTGAAGTGGATTACCCTACCAAGGTAAGTTCCAACGGCGGCCGGTACAGGTATAAGGACAGCTGGGAAACCCCCGATACCCAGGTGATCAATATGGAGTTCGCAGATGGGAAGGCCATGTCATGGGAAGGCCGTAGCTGTAATGGGAAATCACTCGAAGGGACCTCAGTGGGGGTATTGTTTTTTGGAGAGAACGGCAGCATGCTGATAACAGGGGGTAACAGCTATAAAATCTTTGACCTGGAAAACAATCTGGTCAAGGAAGTTCACGATGATGGAGCTGTCGATACTCTGGACAGGGCAAATCCTGCCGAATCACTGGACGCCCTTCACATCAGGAATTTCTTTGATGGATTTAAGAGTCCTGAAAGCCTGACCGCTCCCATCAGCTCGGGACATAAAAGCACCCTCCTGGTACAGCTTGGAAACATCTCCCAACGGGTGGGGAGATCACTGGATCTGGATCCCGTAAACGGTCATATTCTGAAGGATCGGGAGGCGAATCGATACTGGAAAAGGAGCTATGAAACAGGGTGGGAAATGAAACTGTAATTATGGAATCAAGAAGAGCATTTGTAAAGAAAATGGGCAAGGGAGTAGCGGTGACCTCACTGGCTTTCCCAACCCATGCAGTACTTGGATCAAGCCTCACTGCAAACACCGTACAGGGTCTTAAACCCCTTCGGATAGGAATCATTGGTGCCGAAAATTCTCACACTGCCGGTTTCGGCAAACTGTTTAATGTGGAAAAGAAATTTCCGGGTGCGGAGGTAAAATATGTGTGGGGCGAAACCGAGGAATTTGCCAGGAAAGCTATGGAAAATGGGAGCATCCCAAACATGGTGAAGGATCCACTGGAGATGATGGGGAAGATTGATGCCTTGATTGTGGATCATCGCCATCCAAAATATCACCTTGCAGCAGCCACCCCATTTGTAAAAGAGGGTATACCCACATTTATCGACAAGCCCTTCTGCTACAGGGTTGAAGAAGGAAAGAAGTTCCTGGAGATGGCCCGTGAAACAGGAACACCTGTTACCTCATACTCTACCATCGCTCAAACCGCATCCACCTTTGATATGAAAGATCAGTTGGGGGATCTGGATCACATCAATCAGGTGATACGGTATGGCCCGGTGGATCTGGATTCCAAATATGGGGGTATCTTTTTTTATGGGGTACACCTTGTTCAACCTCTGTTGTATATGTTTGGAGAGGATGTGAGAAAGGTGTTGGTCTCCCGGGATGGAACCAATGGCAGTGCATCGCTGGTATTTAAATCTGGCCTCTATGCGACCCTGATCTTTAAAAGGGCATCGTACGGTTGGGAAACTTTCATAGAAACCAAGAATGGACTCACAGAATTAAAATCCCGGGTGCAGGAAACAGATCCTCCAAAGCAATATGTGGATATGGTGGAGATGTTCCGCAGCGGAAAAGAGCCACGTAGCCACGAAAGCATTTTGAAATGCGTAGCTGTCCTTGAAGCCATGGAAAAATCAGTCTCCACCGGAAACTGGGAAGAAGTGGTCCTCTAGAAATCTGTACTGGCTTCCAAAAGGTCTAGCTCCTTGATCCATATATTCCGGTAAAGCACCGGATGACCTTCCGCCTGCAACTTGATTCCTCCAGGTGTGTCTGTGATCCCAAAGCCATCGTTATTCCCTCCATCGATACCGGAATTGAGACCTCCCCAGACCTTATTGATGGCAATGTTGGTATAGACTTTTGTACCATTAAAATAATTGGTAACCAGGGCCTTTTCAACTCTTTCACCATTCTCAAACCGGGCAGCACGGAAGGTGATATCATAGGAGTTCCACGTCCCAACACCCAGGTAAGCATAATAGGGAGATTCTATTTCATTGATTACTGCAGCCATTCCATGCATGGTGGAGTCCCCATCCAAAACCTGGATCTCATACCTGTTCTGCAGGTAAACGCCCGAGTTTCCTCCCTCTGCTTCAATGAGGAACTCCACGTGCAGTCTGAAATCGCGGTAAGGTTTTTTAGTAACTACATCTGCAGTACCATACTTGCCACCCACTGCAGTGGGATCGTTGCTGTTCATCACAGTTCCCTTATCCACAGGGTCATCTACAACCTCCCATTTAATGGGTAATTCCGAGGAAAACCGGGGACCTTCCCAATAGGTCCATTTTTCATCAAGCATTTGTCGGCTGCCATCAAAAAGAACTTCAGCGCCGGCCGGGGCCTTTGCGCCTACACCAACCTTTTCGGGATTGCAAGCGCTGAAAACAAAGGGTACCAAAGCAATTAATGAAATTGTGAGGGCTCTCATAATCATTAGTATTTAGTAAGTAAATATGGATTAGCTATCGTCCAATGTCATCGGGCAAACCTTTGTAATATCTGAAACCCTCCACAGGGATTCCATTCCTGTATTCGATCCATTTTCGCAACTGGGCCTTTACCTCTGTTTCTTCCTCTTCTGAAAGTTCCGGCCCTTTATAGTCGGACCATCCAGAACTGAATTGGCTTACATATTTTGACATTGCGTCAATTTTTCGCTCATCCCACCCGGTAATATCCACCCAGGTGTCCTTGTCCTCTTCGGCCGAGTCATAGAGAATATATTCAGGGATGGTATGGGCCTCGAGACCTTCCACCGTGATCTGCCCCTGGAACATCAGGGGCCACATGGCTGCCCGGGCCGCGTCGGCTGACAGATAAGCTGAGGCTCTGTGATCGGCCTTATGCCACCTCTGGCCCCCTTTTCCCGGGTCAAAGGTAAAGAGTACATCGGGTCTAATTTTCCGGATCAATCGAACCAGTTTCATGACCACCTCTTTCGTATCCTCATACTCCAGCATACCGTCGTCGTACCCCAGATTAATATAATGATCGGTGGGTATTCCCATGGTAGCCAACGCGTCCTGCTCCTCCTGCTTCCTAATCAGTGCCAGGTCCATCATCCCCAAATCGGGGTCCTGGGTTCCCACATTCCCTGTGGTAAGTATGGCAATATAAACTTCATTTCCATTGGCATTCAGCATCCCCAGTGTACCCATCGAATAGGAGTCATCATCCGGGTGAGCACCAATAAGCAGTATGGTTTTACCTTTCCATTGCTCAATGGCCACTTCGGGCTGGGCATATGATATTGAATATACAAGCAACAAGGCTGTTGCCATCACAAGTGTTCTCATTTTGGTAGTTTTAGAGTTTATACAAGTTAACAATTATTCTCAACCATCCACTTCCAACCATTTATTCAAAATCTATCATGGCCTTCATAACTCCATCTTTGTAGCCTGCCACCAGGTCAAATGCCTCTTTGCTGTTTGCAAACTCAAATCTGTGAGTGGCCATGGCATCCACAGACACCTTTCCATCTGCCATCATATCCAGCGCAGGTTGCAACGCTTCATTCTGCCTGCGTACATTCTGTATACACAGCTCTTTGTGCCTCGATTTATCCACCGGAAAAGACCATCTTTCAAATTCTGGAATCCCAATTACCATCAATTTCCCTCCTGGTTTAAGAAGGTCCACTGCATTGTCTATGGCATCCTGCTGTCCACAGCACTCAAAAACCACATCCAGCAACTCGGGCACCTCTGCTCCAATCTTCTTCACCACATCCTCCCTGTCCGGATTTGCAGTTAATGTGGCTCCACTATTTAGGGCTATTTGCAATCTGCTTTCAATTTTATCGGTAACATACACCTCCTTCGCTCCCAGAGCCAGGGCGGGAAGCAGTACACTCATTCCAATGGGACCGAAACCAAGGATCCCCACTTTCGCGCCTTCCATGGGTATTGATTGCATCACAGCATACACCCCAATGGCCAGTGGTTCTGAAATGGCAGCCTCATCATACGACATTTTATCGGGAATTTTAATACAGCTTGTTTCCGGCATTACAATGAATTCTGATAATGAACCTTCGGCCTGACCCGGGCAACCTAAAAACTTCAGATTCCGGCAAGTATGCGGTCTTCCAGCATTGCACTGATCACAATCCCAGCAGGGCATTGCCGGTTCAATAGCAATTCTGTCACCTGGTTTTACAGAGGTCACCCCCCTTCCAACAGCTTCCACCTGTCCCGATCCCTCATGCCCCACTGTAAAAGGATACTGCACTACCTGGCTGCCAATTTTCCCAGACACATAATAATGGATGTCTGAACCGCAAACACCCAGTGTTTTCATCCTGATCAGTACATCCTTTTCATTCTCAATTTCCGGAACGGGAACCTCCATCATCTCCATCATTCGGATCCCCTTTAACTTCATTGCTTTCATTACCTTCGTATATTGTTTGATAAGAACTAAAAGTAACAAAAAATATGAAAGCTCTCTTTATTGGAGGAACAGGAAATATCTCCACTGCCTGCTCAAGAATTTGCCTGGAAAAAGGAGTTGAACTTTACCTGTTAAACAGGGGAAACCGGATCCGTCCTGAATTAGATGGAGTTGTTACCATTACCGCAGATATAAATAGGCCTGAAAAGATCAAGTCAGTCCTCAAGGGCCACAGGTTTGATGTGGTGGTAAACTTTATCGCATTTACCCCCGATGAAATAGAGAGAGATATGAAGCTGTTCTCAGGAAACTGTGACCAGTACATTTTTATCAGTTCGGCTTCAGCCTACCAGAAACCCCCTACCCACCCAATAATCACTGAGTCCACTCCCCTTTCAAATCCTTTCTGGGACTACTCCAGGGATAAGATTGCCTGCGAGGATCTCCTTCTCAAGGCTTACCGTGAAGAGGATTTTCCCGTAACCATTGTGAGGCCTTCTCATACTTATGAATCTGTAATCCCGGCAGCCATCGGAAGCTGGGAAGATTTCACACTCATCGACCGCATGAGGAATGGGAAAAAGATCATCATACATGGAGACGGTACTTCTCTCTGGGTGATGACCCACTCAACCGATTTTGCCCGGGGTTTTGTGGGGTTGATGGGAAACCAGCGTTCCATCGGTCACAGCTTCCATATCACTTCCGACGAGGTCCTTTCCTGGAACCAGATTTATGAGGTTATGTCGGAAGCTGCAGGTGTAGAGCTGAATGCAGTTCATATGGCCTCTGATTTCATATGCAATGAAGCAGATAAATTGGGACAATCATGGATGCGAGGAAATCTACTGGGTGACAAGGCCAACAGTGCCCTGTTCGATAATTCCAAAATAAAAGATTTCGTACCGGGTTTCGTTGCCACCATCCCTTTCAGAGAAGGTATTAAGAAAACAGTGGAGTGGTTCGACGCAGATCCTTCACGCATTCGCATCGATGAAGAGACCAACAAATTGATGGATCACCTCCTCCAAACCTACCCACACTAAGACTTTATACTTTATACTTTACACTTGCATACTTTACACTT
>JAOZUK010000050.1:15876-25909 GCA_029938715.1 Bacteroidales bacterium
CCTACCCACACTAAGACTTTATACTTTATACTTTACACTTGCATACTTTACACTTGCATACTTTACACTTGCATACTTTACACTTTCCCCGACCTGGGATGGTGACTAATGATCGCCTCCCTCAGGTACTCCCTGTCGAGATGTGTGTAGATTTCGGTAGTGGTAATTGATTCGTGGCCCAGCATCTCCTGGACGGCACGAAGATCGGCTCCCCCCTCCACCAGGTGGGTGGCAAATGAGTGCCGGAAGGTATGGGGACTCACTGTTTTATGAATTCCAGCAGCCTTGGCCAGCTCTTTGATGATGGTAAATAGCATCACCCGGGTAAGCATCCGTCCCCTTCGATTCAGAAAAAGGATATCCTCCTGTCCGGGATCTATGGCCATAGCGTTGCGGTCAGGAAGATAGAGATCAATCTCCTTAAGGGCACGTCCGCTCACCGGAACCAGCCTCTCCTTATCCCCCTTTCCAATGACTCTGATAAATCCTTCAGCCCTGTATATGTTAGAGATCTGGAGTCCCACCAGCTCACTGACCCGTAGGCCACAACTGTAGAGGGTTTCCAGCATGGCTTTATTCCTCTGCCCCTCTGGTTTACTCAGATCAATTTTTGAAAGTAACAGATCGATTTCGTCCACCGACAGAACCTCCGGAAGTGTCCGGCCAAGCTTTGGTCCTTCCAGAAGTGCGGTGGGGTCCTTTTGGACCAGATCCTCCAGCAACAGGTAACGGTAAAATGCTTTGAGACCTGAAAGGATCCGGGCCTGACTTTTGGCTAAGAGTCCCAACTCACCAATCCACATCATAAAACTGCGAAGTTCATTGTAACTTAGCGCCTTTGGATCGGTTGTAATTTGCTGTATTTCAAGATATTGCACAAGCTTACCAATATCTCTGAGATAGGCCTCAATGGAGTTGGGAGACAAACCCTTTTCCAGCTTCAGGAATCCTTCATAATCCCTTAAGGTGGTTTTCCAGTCCATCAGAAAGGGAATCGTTCAAACATGAGTACCAGTGAGATTCCCAGTCCGGCACCCGAAAGTAAAATGTGCCATTCGCGCCGGGGAAACTTTAACAGATCAACCACCAGAACAGTCAGCATCATAATGATGGAGACGATCAGGACCTGTCCCACTTCAATACCTATATTGAAAGAGAATAGAGGCAGTAACAATCCTTTTTCCGAACCCAGCAGACTTCTGAGGTAATTTGAGAACCCAAGGCCATGGATCAATCCAAAGAAAAGGGCAGCTGAGTACTTCAGGTAGTGGTGAAAGGTGGATACTATTTGCTTCTTTGAGAGCACGTTGGCCAGGGCAGTAATAAAAATGGTAAGGGGTATCAGAAATTCAATCACATCCCCGTCCACCCGGATCATGTCCAACGTTGCCAGGGCCAGGGTCAGCGAATGACCAATGGTAAAAGCAGTGACCAGGATGAGCACCCGTCTCCACTCCTTAAAACTATAGACCGCACAGAGAATCAGTATAAAAAGGATGTGATCATATCCTTTTAGATCGGTAATATGTTGTAATCCCAGCTTGAAATAGAGCTCAAATAGAGACATTGGGTGCTAATAAATTAGAAGTTTGATTAATTTTATCCCATGCGAATGATCAGTGTGCTTATCCTTTTTTTATTTATTCCAGCATGGACGTCGGCCCATCCGCTTCATCTTTCTATCACGAATATAACATATGAAAACGGAAAGCTGATAATTACCATGAAAACATTCCGGGACGATTGGGAGGTTGGCTATTTTCATTACCACAGCAAACCCATTGATTTTGACGATCCAGCCATGAGGGAACTCCCCTGGTTTACCGATTATCTGAACAGGCGTTTTAAAATTACTACAGGAGAAGAGGAAGCTGGCTTAAAAATAGAGATCGACACCATACAGATTGAAGACGATGTCATGTTCATAGAGATGCATTCTGACCTACCCTCAAAGCCAAATTCTTTGTACATTTACAACGCTTTACTCACTGATATTTATCCCGATCAAACAAATCTTGTAATTTTTGGGTTCGATGAGAAAGAAACTGGTATGAAATTTGATGTAAAGAAGCACAGTGCAGAAGTTGTGTTGAAGTGATTGGATGAAGCGACTTTTTTTTCCCATACTATTGCTGGTGTTCATGTTTTCACCCCTTCAGGCCACCCATAACAGGGCGGGTGAAATCACATTGAAACAACTTGATGATCTTACCTACGAGATCACCATCACCACCTTTACCTATACCCTTAGCATGGCCGACAGGCCCAAGTTGGAGGTTCAGTGGGGCGACAACACCTTCTCCTATGCAACCCGGATGGAGATCTACAAGCTGCCTCACTTCTATCAGAAGAACGTATACATCACCCAGCATACCTTTCCGGGACCAGGCATCTATGAAATTGTGGTTCAGGATCCCAACCGGAACGAAGGGGTCAAAAACATCCCCAATTCGGTGAATGTGATCTTCTCCATAAAGACCACCATTTTTATAAATCCAAAGATTGGGGGTAACTCAACCCCTGTTTTGCTCAACCCTCCCATAGACCGAGCTGCATATGGACAAATCTTTATCCATAATCCCGCTGCCTATGATCCGGATGGCGACAGCATCTCTTACAAGCTTACAATCTGCACCGAAAAAGATGGAAAACCCATCACCGGATATGTACTTCCTCCGGCCAGTGATACACTCTATATTAATCCATATACGGGCGATCTGACATGGATCACCCCTTCAGATACCGGGATCTTTAACATTGCAATTGATGTGGAGGAGTGGCGAAGCGGGGTAAAGATCGGGAACATTGTGAGGGATATGCAGATCGATGTATTTAATACCGATAACCACCCCCCGGTTCAGACTGAACCTGGCAACTACTGTATTGAAGCAGGAAATATCCTTTCGGTGGATATCATTGCCACTGATGAGGATGGAGATTCCATCAAACAGTGGGCCACCGGAGGCCCTTTTGTGGTAGAGGAAAATCCGGCCACCTATGTGGTGGACAGGAACTCCCTTAAGCAGGGTTACAGCAAGGCTCACTTTGAATGGAAGACCTCCTGTTCGCATGTGAGAGAGCAGTACTACACGGTCGTCTTTAAGGCTGAAGACAACCATTTTGAGACTCCGCTGGTGGATCTCCGCAATATGAATATCAGGGTACTTGGTCCGTCTCCTGATATGCCTGATCTCATTCCCGGAAGCAATGCAGTAACTGTCACCTGGCCGGCCGATACCTGTTTGCCTGTGACAGGATACAATATTTACAGAAAGATCGGACCGGCGGGTTATGTGCCCGATTCCTGTATCACGGGAGTTCCCGCCGAAACTGGATATGAACTGATCGGACAAACCAAAAGCAGACTTGAGACCATATTTGTTGACGATAACAATGGCAGTGGACTGAAGCAGGGCAACGAGTACTGTTATACCATTGTATCGGTCTATCCCGATGGCGCCCTGAGCTTTCCCTCACCAGAAAATTGCACTCCACTGGTGGAGGGATCCCCATCCATCCTGGAAGTGAGTGTCACGGAGCACTCCTCCAGCGGGACCATCAAGCTGACCTGGATAAAACCCAGCGACCTGGACACAATCCCTGCCACAGGACCTTACGAGTATATCATATACAGGTCGAAGGATCTTCTTGGAGAGTCGATGACACAGGTAGGTTCACTTAAAACCGACGACCTGAACGATACCGTATGGCTGGATGAATCTGTTAACACCCTGGAATTCCCATGGTCCTACCAGGTGGAACTATACAACGATGCGCCGGGAAACAGATTTCTGATTGGAATACCGGAAGCCGCTTCATCCCTCTATCCCGACTTGACAGGAATAGATAACAGTATAGTCATCAAAATGAAAAAAAATGTGCCCTGGATTAACTACGATTACTCCATTTATCGCCTTAACTCCGCTACAGGCGACTACGATTCCATTGCATTTACCACAGAAGATCAATACAGTGACAGGGGACTTGCCAATGGAGTGGAGTATTGTTACAGGGTCACCTCTACCGGCTGGAGGCTCCTGGATGGGCAACTCTATGAAAATGTAAACCATAGCCATACCAGCTGCACCACCCCCGTCGACTCCATACCCCCCTGTCCACCCGACTTATCAGGGTTTTCACTGTGCGACAGCGGTTACAACCACCTTTCCTGGAGTTACTCAGACACAATCTGCTCCTACGATGTGGTGGGTTACAAACTCTATTTCAGTCCAACCACCGAACAGTCACCTGTACAAATTGAGGAGTTCTATAGCAGGGACGATACCGTCTACAACCATTTTCCGGAGAACTCACTCACCGGTTGCTACTATATTACCGCCGTGGATTCATTCCAGAATGAATCCAAGCCCTCTGTAAGGCTCTGCCTGGACGAGTGCTCCAACTATTTGCTGCCAAATGTATTCTCCCCAAACGGGGATGGAGTGAATGACATTTACAGGCCATTCAGGACCGCCTATGTGGAACGGGTGGAGATGACCATATTTAACCGGTGGGGTCTTGAAGTATTCCGTACAGAAGATCCCGATATTAATTGGGATGGCAAAATCACAGACACAGACCAGCTGGTGGTATCTGGTGTATATTATTACATCTGCGACGTATATGAATACCGGCTATCTGGTATTGAGGCGTATGCCCTTACAGGATTTATCTATGTCTATTCGGGTGACGATAATGAAGTATTTATTGAAACCAAATAACAGTTTTATGCGAAAACAGGGATTGTCGGCATTGTTTCTGTTTCTTTCTGTAATGATCTACAGTCAGGAAGATCCTTACCTGGAGGGTCGCGCGTGTATGAGTGAGGAGCGTTACGATCTTGCTCTATCTTATTTAAATGAGGCCCTCAGGCAAAATCCCGGGGAGACTGAGATTTTTTACCAGCTTGGGCTATGCCAGTTCGCTCTAAAAAATTATCCGGCAGCCAAGGAATCATTTTATGAAGTCGAGAAACGCAGAAAGGCAATGGGCAGCTTTTACCTGGCAAAATGTGAAGTTAAGCTTACACACCCCGAACTGGCTCTGAACTATCTAAAAACACACCTCTCTTCAAGGTATAAGAAACCCGAGTCAGAGATCCTGCTTGATGAGGATCTTTCCACACTGGAGAGTATGCCTGGCTGGAAACAACTGTGGGAAGAAAAGAGATGGTACAGCAGTGGGGATAAAGAGTTTCAGGAGGCCATGTTCCTAAAAGACAAGGGCGATTATCTTGAAGCCATCAATATGCTTAACAAGCTTGAAAAACAGGGATACAAACGTACGATTGTCCTGACCGAAAAGGCCGCCATTTATGATGAGCTTGGCAACGAAAAGGCAGCTTTCTCAGCATTGAAATCGGCTGTAAAAAGTGATGTTAGAAACCTGGATGCCACCCAGCAACTAGCACAATTTCAGATAGATGATGGAGATGCAGATGAAGCAGTTACCTCATTGAACAGAGTGATTCGACAAGATCCAGCCCGCTTCGACGCCTATCTTCAACGGGCCGAAGCCCTGAGTATGGCAGGCGACCTGGCTGGAGCCATGGAGGATATGAACCTCTATCTGAAATACTTCCCCTCCAATGACGAAGCCATCTATAGGAAAGGAATGATACAATATTCAAATGACAGGTACCTGGATGCCATTCAATCATTTAATGCAGCCCTTGAACTGGAACAGGGTAAAGCAGAGTATTACTTCGCCAGAGGTAAGACCTATGCCTCCACAGGGACCACCAGATATGCCGATAAAGACATGTCCATGGCACTTGATCTGGACCCTTTTAACGGGGAGATCTGGTATGAGAAGGGGCTGGTCTCAGAAAAACTGGGAGATGTGACGGCAGCATGCCACTGCTTCGACAAAGCTTACCAATACGGAATCTTCAAGGCGAGGGATCTTCTGGATACATACTGTAAATAGACAAGTAAAGATGGAAGAGAAAAGTAATGACAAATTAAGGTCCCAGATTCAATCCTTACGATCGGGCAACCGGTCAGCCATTCTCTCCACGCTTAAAGAGTTTAGAGTGCATGGCCACATTTCGATCCTGCCCTACCTCTTAGATCTTCTGGTGGAGCAAGAGAACGAGGAGATCGTATCCGAAATTACCTCACTGTTGAATGACCTGAAGGATCAGGAAAGTGCAGAACTCATCTCAAAGGCCATTGCCAATCCCGACTACCTTGAGGTACAGACTCATCTGGTAGCAGCCTGTTGGCAAAACGGGCTTGCATATGGGAAATACATAGACACCTTTGTGAATGTAATAATTACCGGAGAGTATTCGGCAGCCATTGAGGCATTTACCGTAATTGAAGAAGCCGTTGGAGATCTGGAACCCAATCGGAGGGAGCGTTTGGTAAAAAAGCTTAAAGCCAGGTTAAACGAGGTGGATGATCAGAAAAAACCATTAATAAGCGAACTGGTCAAAGTCATCGAAAGATACTAATCCCCGTTAATGCATTTTTGAAAAATACTTGATAAACTGCGCTCGTTCGTAAACTGAAGGATCATCCAGGCTGCTGTAGTTCATCTTGCCCCGGAACTGGCCCGGATTCTCATAGCCCTTTTTCTCCATCCATTTTTTCATCTCTGTGAGCATATCACGAATGTAATCTATGCCATTGCGATAAAGCACAGAACAGATCTGAACTGCATCGGCACCTGCCAGAATTTGCTTTACCACGGCCATTCCTGAGTGTACTCCTGTGGAAGCTGCCAGGTCTATCTGGTCCACCTGCGATGAGACAATCCCGATCCAACGAAGAGAGTTTCTTAAGTCGGCAGGTGAGCTCAGCACTTCAGCCGATCCAAATGTGAGATCATCGGTATCGATATCGGGTGCATAGAAACGGTTAAAAAGGACAACTGCCGCAGCACCCCGCATATAGAGTTGATTTACTATCCATGTGATGTTGGAGAAGCCGGGACCCAGCTTTACGATCACAGGCAAGGTAGTTTTTGACTTCACTTCCGCCACCAGGTTCAGGTACACCTTCTCATACTCCCTGGGATCTTTATCCTTATCAATGGGAAGGAAATAGATGTTAAGCTCAAGTGCATCAGCACCCGAATCTTCTATCCTTTTTGCAAAATCGATCCACTCATTGGCACTTACGCAGTTGATGCTGGCAATTACCGGGATATCCACAATCCCTTTGGCCTCAGTAATCAGAGAAAGGTAGTTGTCCAACGAGTTCTCCCGTGCATAGGTTCTCACATAGTCCTGGGCTTCCGGGTAGTCGCTTTCAGCCGAAAGATTTCCTACTTCGTAGTTTATCTGTTCTTCGAAGAGGGATTTCATGACCACTGCACCTGCCCCTGCTGCAGAAATTTTCTTGAGTCGTTCAATGGAGCTGGTGAGGCCGCTGCTGCTTACAATCACCGGGCTTTTTAAAGTGAGTCCGGCAAACTTGGTGGATAGATCAATCATATTTGGTTTTTCAATAGTTTCTGGCTCCAAAAATCAGGCTTCCAATGCGCACCATGGTACTTCCTTCATCAACGGCCAGCTGGTAATCCGCCGACATTCCAAAGGAGAGCTGGTCGAATGATTTGTTTTTGGAGAACACACCAGTTCTTAGCTCATCAAATATACGTTTTAGATGGCGAAACTCCTCCCTGATCTGACCTGAATTTTCATTATAGGTGGCCATACCCATCACTCCCCTGATTCTGACATTCTCCAATTCACCAAAGGAATCCGATTGGACAACCTCCAACAGTTCATCCCTGGAAAATCCGAACTTGGTCTGTTCCCGGGCTATACGAACCTGCATCAGGCAATCAATGACCCGATTGTGTTTAGCTGCCTCCTTATTGATAACATTCAGAAGTTTGAAGCTGTCCACCCCATGGACCAGGTGCACAAAAGAGGCCATGTATTTCACCTTGTTTGATTGTAAATGGCCAATCATATGCCAACGGATATCCCCAGGCAAACGTTCAGCTTTTCTGGCCAGGTCCTGAACCTTATTTTCACCAAAGTCCCTATGACCAGAACTATAGGCCTCCATAATCAACTCATCCGGCTTGGTCTTTGAAACTGCCACCAGGGTTACGTGGGGGGGTATCTGATTTTGTATTTTCTGAAGGTTCTCAACAATTCCCATACCCGAAGATACGATTTATTCCAGGGAATGTATCACCAGGCCACTACGCAATTTGGGTTCAAACCAGGTGGTTTTTGGAGGCATGATCATCCCGTTGTCTGCTATATCCATCAATTGTTTCATGGTTACGGGATAGAGGGCAAAAGCCACAGCCATTTCACCGCTGTCCACCCGTCTGCTAAGCTCCTCCAATCCACGGATTCCTCCCACAAAATCGATCCGTTTTGATTTCCTCAGGTCGGTTATATTCAGCAGGGGTCCCAACACCTGTTCCGATAGGACCGTGACATCCAGACAGCCGATGGGATCATCGTCATTGTAGGTTCCGGGTTTGGCATCCAGGGAGTACCATTTGCCCTCCAGGTACATGCCGAACGTATGGAGCTGATCGGGTCTGAAGGGATCTGTACCCGTCTCCTTCACAACAAACCCTTCCTCTAACTCCTTAAGGAATTCTTCGCTTGTATGGCCATTCAGATCCTTCACCACCCTGTTGTAGTCAATGATGGTAAGCTGAGATGCGGGAAAATGAACTGCAAGAAAAAAGTTATACTCTTCATCTCCCTTATGGTCGGGGTTTAGTTCTTTTCGCTCCTGTCCCACCAGTGCTGCTGCCGCTGTCCGGTGATGCCCGTCTGCCACATAGGTGGCCTCAATATCATTCTCAAATATCTCAATGATCCGGTTCACAAGGGTGGAGTCATTTACCAGCCAGAAATGGTGTCCTACACCGTCATCGGAAGTAAAGTCATATTCTGCTTTTCCGGAAACAACCTTTTCTACAATGCCATCCAGTTCTGTATGATCCGGAAAGGCAAAAAAGACCGGTTCTGCATTGAAGTTGGTCACCCGAATATGTTTCATCCGGTCCTGCTCCTTATCGGGCCTGGTCAGTTCATGCTTTTTAATTACATCTTCCAGGTAATCTGTTACAGCTGCGCAACCGACGATCCCATATTGTGTCTTACCAAACATGGTCTGACCATACACGTAGAGCATCTTGGTGGAATCCTGTAAAAAATAGCCTTCGGAGATTAGCTTCTCAAGGTTCTCTTTTCCTGTATTATAGACCACCTCCGAATAGAGGCTTGTCTCTTCGGGCAGATCCACCTCTGGCTTAACCACATGTAGAAACGACCATGGATTTTCCTTAACTTCCTCCCGGGCTTCACTTGAATTCAATACATCATAGGGCCGGGAAGCCACCTGGTTCACATTCTCTTTTCCAGGCCTGAATCCCCTGAACGCATGTAACTTTGCCATAAACTAGTTGACTTTAAAGGTTGTATCCCCATTGTCGATGAAGTTAATAATCTGACGTGCAGCCGCCACCCCTGCATTCAGGTTGGCTTCGGCTGTCTGGGCCCCCATCTTCTTTGGCGAAAAGAAGACCCGGTCACTATACTTCTCCACCAACTCCTCTTTACAATCGGGTGCGATATCAGAAAGATACCTGAAATCGTCCCGTTCCTGGAAGATCTTTTTCAATTCCTCCTCGTCAATAACCTCTTTACGGGCCGTATTGACCAGCGTGGCACCGGCAGGCATGGAATTCATCAGCTCGAAATTAACCGATCCGCGGGTTTCAGCATTGGCAGGAATATGAAGTGAAATATACTCACACTTGCTATAGAGACTTTCAGCACTCTTCTCAACGATTACCCCGTCGTTCTTAATGATCACCGGATCAACAAACGGATCAAAAGCATACACCTTCATCCCAAATCCTTTTGCAATCATACCCACAATCCTGCCCACATATCCGTAAGCGTGAATACCAAGCGTCTTACCACGTAATTCTGTTCCTGCGGAAGGTGTAAAGCGGCTGCGGTTCATATAGACCATCATTCCCAGGGCAAGCTCGGCAACCGCATTGGAGTTCTGTCCGGGTGTATTCATCACAACCACACCTT
>JAOZUK010000191.1 GCA_029938715.1 Bacteroidales bacterium
GTGAAGAGATTCAGCACTCCATGATCACCAAATCCATCGAAAGGGCCCAGAAGAAGGTGGAAGAGAACAACTTCGGAATTCGGAAGAATCTACTGGAGTATGACGATGTAATGAATTCCCAGAGGGAGGTGATCTACAAGCGAAGAAAACATGCCCTGTTTGGAGAGCGAATTGGCCTTGACATAGCCAATATGATGTATGATGTAACCGAAAGCATAGTAGACTCATATCATACCAGTGGGAATTATGGCGGATTCAAACTGGAACTGATTCGATATTTTTCCATAGAGGCGCCTGTTTCTGAAGAGGAATTTAAGGGAATGAACAGCAATGAGCTTGTAGATAAAATTTATGAGATATTGCTTGAGGCCTATAAACGCAAACAGGAGAGTATATCAGAACAGGCCATGCCCGTTATAAACCAGGTGTATGAACATCAGCGCCAGGTTTATGAAAATATTGTTGTCCCTGTTTCGGATGGAACACGGGTTTTTCAGGTTCTTGCTAACCTGGAGAAATGCCATGTTTCAGAGGGGAAAGAACTGGTCAGGTCCTATGAGAAAAGCATTATTCTGGCCACCATTGATCAGTTATGGCAGGAGCACCTGCGCGAACTGGATGATCTACGCCAATCAGTGAGAAATGCACAGTATGAGCAGAAGGATCCACTGTTGATCTATAAATTTGAGGCCTTTGAGCTTTTTACAGTTATGATTGACAAGGTAAACAAGGATGTGGTTTCTACCCTCATGAAGGCACATATTCCATTGCGTGATCCCAATAGCGTCAAACGTGCAGAAGCTCCCAAGAGAATGGATCTAAGCAAGTTTGAAGCCAATAAAGACGATATGACCAGCTACAATGATCCCTCGGGCGGTGGAAAAACGAAGGATGGCCGTACGCAAGTTAAGCAACCAGTCAGGGTAGAAAAGAAAGTAGGTCGAAATGAGCCCTGTCCATGTGGAAGTGGTAAAAAATATAAGAACTGCCACGGTAAGCCCGGCGGAGCCAGTTGATCATTGCCGGTTGATCATTAACTAAGCTGACGATCCAGTTCAGCAATCTCCTTATACAGGTGAGTAGTCGCTCCAATCAGGGGCAGTCGCAATACATTCTCAATCCAGCCCTGGATTTCCATGGAGGCTTTTACACCAGCTGGATTCCCCTCTTTAAAGATGGCTTTCATCATGGGGAATAACCTGTAGTGCACTTCACGGGCAATTTCATAATTCCCTGAAAGGGCAGCATCTACCAGCGTTGACATTAAAGAGGGGTAAGCATTCCCAATAACGCTGACCACTCCATCCCCGCCGGCTGATATCATGGGAAGAGTTATGGAATCGTCTCCTGAGACCACCAGGAAATTATCTGGTCTGTCTCTGATTACCTCCATCACCTGCTCAAAATTTCCGGAGGCTTCTTTTACAGCCATAATTGTTCCGGTAAAATCGTGAGCCAGACGAAGTAAGGTGTCTGAGGTCATATTTGAACTGGTTCGTCCCGGAACATTGTATAACATCACCGGCAGCTCTGTTACTGCAGCGATGGCTGCAAAATGCTGATATATACCTTCCTGGGTGGGTTTGTTGTAGTAGGGAGAAACGCTTAATAAACTGTCCACGCCGGGTATTTTCATGGCTTTCACCAGTTCTACAACCGATCTTGTATCATTTCCTCCGGCTCCCACCATAACAGGCACTCTTTTACCGCAGGCATCCACTACACAACTTACCACATCAGATTTCTCTGACTTAGACAGGGTAGGGGTTTCTGCTGTTGTACCAAGAACCACCAGGTAGTTGATCCCATTGCTAATGAGCTTATCGGTAAGGATTGAAAGTCTGTTAAAGTCTGTCTCCCCATTCTGCTTGAAAGGTGTTATCATGGCAACACCAGTTCCACTGTATTGATTTGAATAGGCCATTAAATGGTTTAATTTGAAGGGTTTAACATGGAGACATAGTGTTTGAACTGTTCGCTAAGGTATGCTGCATCATCCTGATTGGTCAGGTTGATCATCAGGTCATAGTCGTTCACTTCCTCGGTATAACAGCCGATCTTGAATTGTGCCATTGATAGCTGTACCAGAAACTGCAATTCAAGCGGGACCTCCTTGGTGAAGTCAAAGAGTATATCCGGATTCAAAGAAAAGAATGCATCAACGACCTCTCCCGAGGGCTTTTGGTACCAATTCAAATCACGTTTGGTGATAAAGGAATAGTTCTTTTGGAAGAGTAACTGCTGTGGGATCTCTTTTTGCTGAACATAGCCGAATGTGTTACATTGAAGACCTTTTGCTTCAATAAACTTTCGAAAATCCTTAATGGCGGCAAAAGAGTCCAGATCACCGGTGTCAAACAGAATAACGACCGATTTTGCGGTTTCAAAATTATGAACGTGTCTGTAGCGCTCAATACCTTTCAACTTCTTTTTCAGAACCCTTCTTCCTATATTCTCTTTTAATCCGGCCATTGCTCAAACAAAAATACAATTAAAAATGGATTACACGGCTAGGATAACATAGATAGGAACTCCTCTTCGGATAGGATGGGTATATTTAATTTCTGGGCTTTCTGATACTTACTGGGCCCCATATTGGACCCTGCAACAATGTAATCAGTTTTTTTGCTGATTGACCCACTGTTTTTTCCGCCATTCTGATCAATAAGGGCTTTGAGTTCATCTCTGGAGTAGTTTTCAAATATGCCTGAGATTACAAAAGATTTTCCAATCAGTTTCTCACTTAACTTCTCCGGTCTGGGTTCCATTTCAAACTGCAACCCGTGTTCCCGCAGCTGCCGAATCATGATTTGATTCCGGACATCCTGAAAGTAACTAATCACCGATTCAGCAATTCTTTCTCCGATTTCATCCACCTCCTCCAGGTCCTGAATATCTGCCTCCATCAGCCGCTCTAGGCTTAAAAAGGCTTCAGCCAGTTTTTTAGCCACAGTTTCCCCCACAAATCTGATTCCCAGTGCGAAAAGCACACGGGGAAAGGGAATCTGTTTTGAGGCTTCAATGCTTTCTATGAGGTTTTGGGCGGACTTTTTTGCAAATCGGTCCAGCTTCACAATGGCATCGTAATCCAGGCTGTACAGATCGGCCACATTTTTTACCAATTCCTCCCTGAAAAGCTGGTCGATGGTGGCTTCTGCTGCATTTATATCCATGCACTTTCTTCCGATAAAGTGCTCTATCCTGCCCTTTATCTGGGGAGGACAGCCAATAACATTGGGACAATAGTGAGCTGCTTCATCCTCTTGCCTCACAAGGGGAGTATTGCACTCGGGACAATGGGTAATAAATTGGAAAGGGGTGCTTGAAGGGTCCCGTTTTTCTTTGGCCACACCAACTATTTTTGGGATAATCTCTCCCCCTTTCTCCACGTAGACAAAATCACCCCTTCGGATATCAAGCAGGGCTATCTGGTCTGCATTATGGAGAGAGGCCCGTTTTACCGTGGTGCCGGCCAGCTGTACCTGATCCAGATTGGCCACAGGTGTTACTGCTCCTGTTCTTCCCACCTGGAAATCGATGCTATTTAACCTGGAGAGTGCCTGTTCGGCCCGAAATTTATAAGAGATGGCCCAACGAGGGTTTTTTGCCGTAAAACCCAGTTGCTTTTGCAGGTGAATGGAATCCACTTTGATAACCACGCCATCTATATCAAAAGGCAATTGATCTCTTTCTGCTTCCCACCGGTCGATAAATTCAAAAACCTCTTCCATGGAACCCACCAGTCTATTGTATGAGGGAACCTTGAATCCCCAATCTTGTGCGCATTTAAGACTTTCATGCTGTGTCTGAAAAAGAAGCTGCTCGCCAGGAATGTAATAGAAGAGGCAGTCCAGCGGCCGCATGGCTACCTGGGATGAATTCTGCATTTTCAAAGTACCCGAAGCAGCATTTCGGGGATTTGCAAAGGCAGGTTCGCCATTGGTTTCTCTCTCACTGTTCATCCTGGCAAATTCCTCTGTGGGAAAGATTACCTCACCCCTGATCTCAAATTCCGCTGGATATCCCGATCCCTGCAGTTGAAGAGGAATGCTCCTGATGGTCCTGATATTCCGGGTGACGTCGTCGCCCCGTGTTCCATCCCCCCTGGTGAGGGCCCTGTCCAGGGCACCATCTTTGTAGGTCAGCGCCACAGCCACTCCATCATATTTAAGTTCACAAAAGTAGTTTACTTGTGCTCCAATCCCCTTTATAACCCTCTGGTCAAAATCTGAGAGTTCCTCTCTGCTGTATGTATTTCCCAGCGAAAGCATGGGATACCTGTGGAGGAATGATTCAAACTCTCTGTTCAGATCACTCCCGATCCTTCTTGTGGGCGAATTTTCATTATCAAACTGGGGGTGCTTCTTTTCCAGAGCTTGCAGCTCATTGATCATCAGGTCATATTCAAAATCGGATATGGTTGGTTCCGATTTTATATAATAGTTATAATTGTGTTGTTGGAGTCCTTTTCTAAGTTGGTCGATCTTGTCCCTGGCCTGCTCTGGAGTCATCTGTATAGCTTTTAAGCAAAAGTAAAAAATATTTCTCCTTTAGCTTTTAATCTCTACTTTTAAGCAAACTAAGGAGACGCAGGGATAGAAGAAATGGGAATCATATACAAATCCAGGTTATTGATAGCGGTGATCCTGTTTGGGTTGGGGATGGCCTCTGTGAAGGGACAACTCCAGTTTCCGGGAAGTCCCATGGGAGATCGAAGCAGGCTGAAGGCTGCAGATGTTATGTATGTGTTGCCTCCGCTGGATCCGTTGCAGATCGAATCTGCCATGCAAAGCAGTGAAAAAGGTCTTTTGAAATCCCATCAATTTGCCCTGGAGAGGCTGGTTAACCTTTCACCGGAATCCCATGGCAGCTGGGAATCTTTCGGATCCTATAAAATATGGAGGGTCCATATCGTTTCTCCCGGAGCCCTTTCACTGGGATTGGTTTTTAATTCCTACAGTCTGGAGGCCGGCGTCAATCTTTTTGTATATAGCCCGGATATGGATCATGTAAAGGGCGCTTTCACCTCGGGTAACAACAAGTCTTCCGGAGTGCTTCCTGTGGGGCATCTGCCCGGAGAGGAGGTAATCATTGAAATGCAGGTCCCCATAGAGATGAGTGACTATGGAGTGATTGGGGTTGAATCTGTATCACACGCCTTTAGGTCGGCTGGGCAGAACTCGGGACTGGCCAGTTGTCCGGCTGGAGAATTTGGATGTTCCCAGGCATGTATGATCGATGTGAATTGTGAAGAAGGAGCCGATTGGCAACTCACGAAACGATCGGTGGTCAGAATTTTCACGACCTCACTGTATTGTACGGGAGTTCTGGTTAACAACAGCGATTATGATGGCACACCCTATATTCTGACTGCCGAACATTGCCTTAACAAACAGTATTATGCTGACCGTAGTGTTTTCCAGTTTAATTATGAGAGTCCAACCTGTTTTGGGACCAATGGCCCTTTGAATATGTCTATTTCAGGTGCTGAACTGATTTCAGTTGGAGACAGCATCGATTTCAGTCTGGTAAAACTCTCGCTCACTCCTCCCGAGGAGTTTGATGTTTACTATTCAGGATGGGACCGATCCGATTTTCAGACAACTGCAACCTCTACTATTCATCATCCCTGGGGTGATGTAAAAAAAATATCTAGCGATTACGAAGCTCCCACCATAACTACCAAGCCCAGTGATGTACCTTACAATGACCTGGATGATTACCATTACTTCTCATTCTGGTGGATTCTCAGGTGGGATGAAGGCTCTACACAGGGAGGATCTTCAGGTGGCCCTCTTTTCAATGCTGATCAGAAGTTGATTGGCACTCTTAGCGGCGGAGTTGCTACTTGCGGAGATTCCATTGGGTATGATCATGAGAAGGAGCGGGTCATCTACAACCAGGCTTTTAATTATGATGATTATTATACACGCTTTAGTATGTCGTGGGACTATAATGGAGAGGGAGGCCCTTCTCTGAAACCCTGGCTGGATCCTGGCAATACTGGTGTGGTGGCGCTTGGAGGTTATCAGCCCATTGGTATAGAACAAACACCAACCCTCTCCAGAGGCAATTTTACACTTTTCCCCAATCCGGTGGGTGACCAATTCTATGTTTCTGCACCCGATGGGTTAAATGATCCCATCTCCTATAAAATTTACAACCTATCCGGAGCATTAGTTCTGGAAGGGATCCTTTATCAGCAAGCCTCAAACCAGATAGAAACACCCAATCTTGCCGATGGGGTCTATGTAATCCGTTTGATAAGCAGCCCCTTTCATGAGGTCCATAAAATAGTTATTGCCCGATGAAGAGGATCCGTTGGTATATCCTGGCTCTGTTACTCTTCACCTGCTGCAATAGGATTTCTGAGGTGGAATCGGCCAGGGGAGAAGGGAAGGGGCAATCCTATGCAAAATATGCCTCGGGCTTCGAAGTGAATGATTTTGGCACTTACAGAGTATTGCATGTCTTTGATCCCTGGCAGAGCAGCAAGGGGGTAACCTTCTCCTATGTGCTTGCAAATAAAAGAGAGTTTGTACCTGATTCCCTTGAGCACCTCACTTTTATTAAAACACCGGTCAACCGTGTGGTCACACTCTCTACCACACATGTGGCCATGATCGATCAACTGGGTAAAGGAGGTTCCATCAAAGGAGTTTCAGGGACTGGATTTATCTATAACTCAAGGCTGAGAAGCAGGATCGAAGTTGGAGATGTAAAAGAGGTTGGGTACGACCAGGGGCTTAACTATGAGATCATTGTGGGTCTCCAACCCGACGTATTATTTATGTACGGTGTGGATGGCAGTGTGATGGCCACCTCCCAGAAGCTGGCTGAGCTGAAGGTTCCTGTGATTTTTTGCGGTGACTATCTGGAACCTCATCCACTTGGTAAAGCGGAATGGATCAGGTTTCTTTCGTTGTTTTATAACCTGGAAGAGCGTGCAGATCGTTTTTTCCAGGAGATCGATTCAGTATACAATTCCTATAAATCACTAACGGAACAGACCAAAAACAGACCTTTGGTATTAACCGGATTGCCATGGAAGGACACCTGGTATATGGCCGGAGGTGAAAGTTTTGCAGCCACGCTCATAAAGGATGCAGGTGGGGAATATCTCTGGGCAGATAGCCATTCAGCCGAAGCGATACCTCTGGATCTGGAATCGGTGTATGCCAGGGCTGTTAAGGCCGAAATATGGATCAACCCGGGAGCAGCCACTTCCCTGAACGAACTACAGAACTTCGATCAGCGTTTTACAGAGCTCGGGGTCATTCAGTCGGGTATGATTTTTAACAACAATGAACGGTTGAATACAACTGGTGGAAACGATTACTGGGAATCTGGCACGGTTCGCCCCGATCTGGTTCTAGCAGATTTGATTAAGGTGTTTCATCCTGATTTATTGACAGATCATCGTCTGTTTTATTACAGGCAATTGAAATAATCCTTACTTTTGATTACAATCAACATCACAATCCATGGCTAGCATCAGGCTCCTGAAGAAGGATATTAACAAACTTGCTTTTGATTTGCTTCAGGAGTGTTTCTCCTACAGACACTATACAGATGGGTTATCTGAAGACCGATTCGACGAGGTAATCAGAAAGCTCGTACTGCTTCGTAATGACCTGATTGTCAGGGCAAATCATCCGGAAACCGATGCCGTGTCCTCCACCCTGAAAACTCATTATAAACAGGTACAGCTGGACCTTCTAAAACTGGCAGAAGTTGTTGAGGATCTAAAGAAATAGGGTGTGAAGTTGCGTTCCGGAAGTTTATCTATCATGGCCTTGCTATTGCTGATGTTAGTGGTACTGGCATTGATTGATATA
>JAOZUK010000192.1 GCA_029938715.1 Bacteroidales bacterium
TCAATTTTTTTTTCTGGCATCTCTCCTCCTTTTAATGCAAGATACCTATTTGAATACAACATTTCAAGCAGAGCAGATACAGGTTTCGCCCATTCCCTTAAGACAAAAACCTTCCTGGCGGGAGGTAACGTTGTCTGGTGGAGCGTGGGGAGTGGAGGCTCTAGGATTAGGTTTCAATATCCTTCAATAACTTGTCAAGATCTGGGATATCAAGTTCTATAGTTTTCCAGACAACATCAATTTCAACTCCCATATAGTCATGAATAAGCTTATCCCTCATTCCGGCCATTTCTTTCCAGGGAATCTTCTCATACGAGGATGTCATCTCTGATGAGATATTTTTTGTGGCCTCTCCTATTATCTCAATATTGCGAATGACCGCATCCTGAACCATCGGATTCTCTTCAAATCCTTCACGAGTCAGGTTCTGTGTATATTTTAAAATCTTGGAAATAGCCTCCTTAATATGCTCAATATATGCAAGATCATCTTTCATACTTCATATATTATCTGAAGGTCTTGCTGGATACTTTGCCTTATTCTTTCATTCTTGATTGCACCTTCAGTTACTAGGTCCACCTTTAATCCCAATAACTCTGATAATTCATTTTCGATCTTAATCAACTTCAATAATGAATGTGTTGTTTGAAATCTGATTAATATATCAATGTCACTACTATCAGAATTATCACCTCTGGCAAACGAACCAAATAATCCGATGAACTCAGGATTATAACTCTTTAGATAACTGACAATTATATCATGTGTCTTTTGGGTTGACATAATACAAAAGTACAGAATTAATTCAATTTATTTGTTTTGATCATCCTAGCCCCATATTCATATCGTTCTATTTCAATGAGCTCCCAGTTTTTTCCGTTGAAAAGGTTTATTATAACTTTGACCATCGTTTCTTTTTCGTCAGGACTACTAACAGCAATCATTAAAATGAGTCATTTGGTCGATGTCGTGATCACTGATGATCCTGTTTATCTTCTAGCCGGATTATTAATTATGGGTGAATATCAACCGCTCTTTTTTTACATTGTCACTACGAAAGAACTAAATCTTTGTCGCATGGGTAGCAAATTTAATTCTTTGTGTTCCAGGGGAAATCCCTACATCAGGCAAGCAATGATAAACATCTTGGGAACTCCGATTTGTATGTATATATTTGATTTTTTATTAATATCATAGAATTCCCGGTAGGGTATTAATTGTTCCTGATTAATGATGAGACTATCTCTCAGTGTTATCCTGTGCCTGTTGGTTTTACAAGCAGAAGCGCAATTTCATAACTGGTCGTTATGGAGGTTTGACCATGGGCGATCCGCCGCAACCCCAGAACAACTGTCAGATAGCTTATATCTTCAATGGCAGGTAAAGTATTCCGCAAGGATCCCTGTATGGGATGACCCTCTTAATCAGAACCTGATGCAGTTTGACAGGTTGTTTGAACCTATTGTTGCAGACAATAAGATATTCCTGGGTTTCAACGATCAGGACAAGGTTGTTGCACTGGATATTAATTCAGGAAAAGAACTATGGCATTTTTATGCGGATGGACCTGTAAGAATGCCATTGGCTGCAAATAATGGTCTCATTTATTTTACCAGTGATGATGGGCATTGTTATTGCCTGAATGCAGATAACGGCTCTCCTGTATGGATAATATCACTGGCACCGTCTCCACTTAAACTACTTGGGAATAAGCGGCTCATATCAATGTGGCCCGCCCGAGGTGGCATTGTTATTAAAGATAATATTATCTATACGGCTGCCAGTATTTTCCCCATGATGGGAACTTTTATTTATGCCATTAGTGCGGAAACCGGTGAGATCATATGGAAAAACGAAGGTACCGGAAGCAACTATATCCTTCAGCCACACAGCACCCCTGCATTTGCAGATGTTGCTCCACAGGGAACTTTTACAATCAGCGGAGACAGATTGCTTGTGGCCGGAGGGCGTTCAGTTCCTGCTGCCTTTGACCTGAAAACAGGAGAGAAGCTGTATTATCACCTTGCAGCGAGCGGGAAAACAGGCGGCGCGTTCACATGTGGGAATGATCAGGTATTTTTCAATCACCATAGAGAGCGAATGACCTGTATGTATGATTCAAAAACCGGGTTCCCTTTATTAAGGAATGCGGGGGAATATCCCGTGGTTGACGGGAAACATATTTATTTTTCAGGCAATAGTGTAATAGCGTCAGCATTGGATGATACAATGGCATTGCATACTTTATGGGAAGCTGAAGTATCAGCAACCAACGACCTTATCAAAGCCGGAGATTGTCTTTATGCCGCAGATAGCAACGGTATTTCAGCCATAAAAATCGTCGACAATGTTCCCCGGATATTATGGACCCACAAAACGGAGAGATCCATAGAAAGGCTGGTGGCTTCCAATGGAAAGCTCATCGCCGTTACGGACGATGGGCAAATATTGGTATTCGGTGATGTCCCCGCTTCAAATGTCACATTGTTGGAACAAACTGAAGCCAGGATCGCGGGCCACTCTTTAACAGGTAAAAGAATCATCAGAAAAACAGGGATTAAGAGCGGCTATGGAGTCATCATAGGCACTAAAAATATCCGCCTGCTGAAAAGCCTGGTCTCAAATACATCCCTTTCATTGATTGCATTCGATAGCGATCCCGAGAGAATTTTATATCTCAGGGAATATTTTGATGGTCTCGGAGTCAAGGCTGACCGTCTCAGTTTCCAGAATTTTAATAACAGAGTTTCATTCCTGCCAAAGTATTTTTCATCTCTTACGGTTGTCACCGATCCTGTCTATCTAAAGGATAATGACAAAGAGTTAATTGATGCTATTTTTGAATCTACCCGACCTTACGATGGTAAGATCTGGATTATATCCAGGGGCAGGGCTAGAAGGGAATTGATAAGCACAGCCACCGATCTTGACTTGTTCGGAGCGCAACTCAACAAGGGATGGAGACATATGTTGATTTCAAGAACAGGTGCCCTTGAAGGGGCTGCGGACTGGACCCATAATTACGGGGATATTGCCAATACCATTAAGTCGGATGATAAGGCTGTAAAAGCTCCTCTTGGGATTTTATGGTTCGGTGGCAACTCGAATCTTGATGTGTTGCCACGACATGGCCACGGACCCTCAGAACAGGTTATAGACGGCCGGCTTATTATTCAGGGAATCAACAGCATAAGCGCACGTGACGTGTATACTGGCAGAACGATCTGGAAAAAGGAATTTGAGCATCTGGATGAAGATACCTGGCTGGTATACTATGATGAAACCTATGATGAAGATCATCCCCTCGACACAAAGTACAACCAGGTACACATACCAGGCGCAAATGCCAGAGGAACAAATTTTATTGCCACCAGTGAATATGTCTATGCAATAGAAGGCAGCAATTGCCATTTGCTTGATATTAAAACAGGAGAACTGGTGAAATCCATATCCACAGGAGATCCAAACACGCAGAAACTGGGATATATCGGTGTCTATGACAATTTTCTGATCCTGGGGAATAATTTTAGCCAGTATTCCAAAATACCAAATGAAGAGGGTGTCCTCCCAAGGGAGAAATTCGAGAACTTCGATCTTACGGCAAGTAAAGAGCTTATGATTTTGGATCGGTTCTCTGGTAAAAAATTATGGAGTATTCCGGCCAATCATGGTTTTCTGCACAATGCAGTTATTGCCGGCGATGGTATCCTGTACTGCCTTGATAAATTGCCGCAGAACCTGGAGACAAAGCTAAAAAGAAGGGGCCAGCCTCAACCTTCAGGATCAAGATTACTTTACCTCGATATCAAAACGGGAGATATACTATCCGAGGATACAACTGATATTTTCGGGTCATGGCTTGGCTACTCTAGTGAATATAAGTTGCTCCTGCAGGCAAACAGACCTTCAAGGGATATGCTTACCGGGGAAGCGGGAAGAAGGATGATCGTGTATAATATAGAATCAAAAGAGATCCTCTGGGACAAACCTGTATTTTATACTAATCCACCAATCATTTCCGGAGACAAGATCTATACCAATGGAGAGGGATTTTCTCTGATGACCGGAGAACCTATTTATGAAAGGGATCTAATTACCGGAGAGGAAGTGCGATGGAATTTCAAGCGGGAGTACGGTTGCGGATATGTGGTTGCCAGTGAACATCTGTTGACTTTCCGCTCAGCCTCCGCCGGATTTATCAACCTGGATGTATTTGAGGGAACGGGTAGCCTGGGAGGCTTTAAAGCAGGTTGTTCGGCCAATCTGATTGTTGCAAATGGTGTGCTTAATTCGCCGGATTATACACGCACATGTCAGTGTCCTTATCAGAATCAAACCTCCCTGGCCCTGATCAATATGCCCTGGATGACCTACTGGACGAATAGTAATTATAAATGGAGCGGGAAGCAGATCAAGCAATTGGGACTAAACCTGAATGCCCCCGGGGACAGGACTTCTGATGATAACACTCTCTGGCTCGAATTCCCATATGTGGCAGGAGCATCTCCTGAAGTTCCTGTTAAGATAGACACCATCGATTATTTCGAAATAAGGAAGGATCCCATCTCAATCACTTCGAAAAATACTCCCTGGATCAGTTCAAGCTCCATTGGAGGTATACGGTCAATGGAGATCACCCTATCAAAAGAATCAGTAGACGAGGAGGCATATTACAGTGTTCATCTCTATTTTTCTGAACCAGAGAAGACAGCAAAAGGGGAGAGGGTTTTTGATGTAAACATTCAGGGCAGGAAAGTATTGGAAAACTTTGACATTGTCAGCGAAAGCGGGAAGAGAGATAAGGAGCTTGTAAAATCATTTGCCGGGATACTGGCTGGAAAAACCTTAAAGATTGAAATGGATCCGAAGAAAGGAAATACCATTCTGTCAGGGATTGAGATTGTACAGGAAAGCACCCCCTGAAACTCAAATTAGTACCTAATGAAAAGAAAATTCTTTATGTTCATTCTTTTGGCAGCACTTATTAGCCTGGCCTGTACCACTCGGGTGTCTGAATGGGTTCTACTGAATGCCCTGCCAAATCAATATACACTGGTCTATTTTCATAAGGGTTCTGTTTCCGAATCTGTGAAGAACCAGAACCAGAAGCTGGCTGAAGGAATCAATACTGCCAATATCCAGTTTAAGACAGTAAGCAGACAGGAAATCGCCGAATCATACTACGGACTTTATTATGAAGGCCGTTTCTTCTCAAAGTTTATGACAGTGGATGAACTGAAAGGCTTATCCAGCTCTCCATTGCGAGAGAAAGTAGCGGCCGAACTGATGGCCGGAAAGCTATGTGTGATGCTTTATCTGAAAACAGATAATAAGGAAAAGGATGACAGGGGGCTGAATACATTGCATAGCGCCATCGAATCATCTCCGTTCAATAAAATCATCACTGTGGTTGAATTAAGCAGGAACAGCAGGGAAGAGCACCATTTCGCCTCTCTGTTGCTGAACGTTGAAGATGACCTCAAGGATATTCAGGAGCCAATGCTGTTTGGCATTTTTGGCCGGTTCAAGGCCTTGGAACCTCTCCTGGGTGGAGGTATTTCAGGAGAAAATATCAATCTGATGATCGACTATTTTACTGCGGAGTGCAGCTGTCTGATTAAAGATGATCTTCCAGGGACCGATATTCTTTTTAGGGATCAATGGGAGCATCCTCAAACTGCACTTCTCAACAAAATTATTGATGATAATCCCATGCTTGGCTACTAGATGCAGATAGATACCCTGTCATATGATTCCCTTGACAGCCGTCCATTGCCGGAATGGCTTATCGATCAGAAATCGGGTATTACTACCATTCAGCCTGAAGAAATTGTTATGAGGGAGGATCATTCACTGACAATTTCTTTTATTGTAACGGGTCTTTTTATCATATTGCTGGTGGCTTTAATCACCCTCTATATAAACAGAAAACATAAGAATCAGGAATCGTGAATCCGCTGAGATTGGTCATAAAAGAACTTCTATACAGGAGGATCAGTTCCCTGGTAATCCTTCTTACTGTTGTTGTCGCCAGCTCCGTTTCCATTGCGATTTACACTTTAAGTAAAGCCAGCGAAAATGAGACCAGGAAGATCATGCGTGAGCAGGGGCTGAATCTTTACATTTTTCCGAAGGGCACAAATCTGATAGATTTCTATTCAATTAACAATACCGAAACCTTTCCGGATCATTACGTGGATGTTCTGGCTGATTCAAAAACCTTCGATGCCGTCAGACACCTGACGGGTATTTTACAGGTCAAAAACCCGGAGTGGAAAGATGCCAACGGATCTGTGCACCAGATCATATTATTCGGTTACAAAGATGAAGCTGAACAGAAATACCTGTCGCAGCAGGAAACCATGGGATTTGATGTGCAAAAAGGGACCGTTCAGCTAGGTGCACGGGTAGCAAAGAATGTTAAACCCGATGAACCTTTTGTCATTGAGGGTATCGATGGTAAACCCCATAGCTTTGTAGTGGATAAAAGGCTGGAAGAGGGCAAAGGAATGATGGACCAGGGAGTATCCTTTCATCTTGAAGACCTGCAGAAAATTCTGGGAATGGAAGGTGAAATAAATAAGATAGAGGCTCTGGGCTGCGTATGTCACGATGGAAGGATCAAGAATGCAAGAAGCCAGGTTCAGGCCATATTTTCCGACCTGGAGGTTACTGAAATAAGCAGTATTGCCGATGCCCGTGAGAATCAACGATTAATGATGAATAAATACGGCGCATTTATCATCCCATTTGTTATCATATCGGCCCTGCTGATTACCGGACTTCTGTTTCATCAGAATGTGAAAACCAGAAATCGTGAAATAGGTCTGTTAATCGCCATGGGAAGGAATTCTAACACTATTCTGTTCATGATCCTGTTCAAAGCATTTATACTTGGATTGGCAGGAGGTATAATAGGATTTTTTGCAGGAAGCTGGATTGCAGAATATGTTGGGAAAGAGATTTTCCGATTTACAGCATTAAGCATCAAGCCTGTATGGTCGGTATTCTATTATACCGTATTTATTTTCCCTCTGCTATGGATGATCAGCAGCTGGATCCCTGCTTTACTGGCTACCAGGATCGATGCAGCAAGAATATTAAGTGAAGAGTAATGATTGATATTAACCATATTTCAAAGACATTCAAAAGAAGTAACGAGAAATATACAGCTCTTGTGGATGTATCACTCAAGATCGATAAAGGAGACTATATCTCTGTTTCCGGTTTGAGCGGATCAGGAAAATCCACCCTGCTCAATGTTATTGGTGGATTGATTCGTCCTGATGCAGGAGAAGTAATTTACAAAGGTGAGAGTATATATGATCAGAGTGGGAGATTCCTGAACTTATACCGCAAAAAAGATGTGGGATTTATGTTTCAGCAGTTTCATTTAATGCCTTATCTAACGGTAGTTGAAAATATAGGGCTAAGCTGTTATCAGAAATCCCATGCTGATGCAATCAATGACTATCTGGAAAAATGTTCCCTCGTGAATATAAAAGATAAATATCCTTCAGACCTGAGTGTCGGAGAAAAACAGAGGGCCGCTTTTATTCGCGCAATTATTTCAAATCCTGAATTACTCCTTGCTGATGAACCTACAGGAAATCTGGATCCTCAAAACAGTGAAATTCTAATGACCCTTATTGAGGAGTTCCATAAAAAAGGGGGAACGGTTGTCCTGGTTTCTCATGATCCTACTGCGATCAAATATTCAAATTCGAATATTAAGATTGGACTGGGAAGAATTCATATTCCCGCTCAGACAGCAGCGCATCTAATACCAGCCTTCTCATTAGGAATAACATAGGATAGTCAAGGC
>JAOZUK010000051.1 GCA_029938715.1 Bacteroidales bacterium
ATCCAATCAGGGAGGTATATTTTGATAAGACACTTACGCATGACACTACAAATCGCGGCAATCTGTTTCTTATCAGGGTATTAATCGCAATAGGCATGATCATCATGATATTGTCCATTATAAATTATGTGAACCTCTCTACAGCACGGGCATCGCTTAGAAAAAAGGAGATTGGTGTCCAGAAAGTATTTGGTTCAAATAAAAGAACCCTTGTTTTCCAATATATCACGGAAACAACAATGGTCAGTTTTTTTGCTACAATAATAGGAGTGATCATCACCTTGCTATTATTACCCGGGTTTAGCCAGTTGATGAGTTTGAATCAAAGTTTAAGTTTTTCATATTCCTTTCTTGTTATATTGGTGCCCGGAATCTTGTTGCTGGGAATTATCGCCGGATTCTATCCTGCACTCTACCTCTCTTCCATGCGAGAGATCAGTATCCTGAAAAAGGATTCTGGATCCCGTTACAAAGGGAAAAATCTACGAAATTCCCTTGTGGTCTTTCAGTTTGTTGTTTCAATTACATTGATCGCGGTCACTTTTTTAATAGTTCAACAGGTCACGTTCCTTAAGAAGAAAGATATTGGGATAGAGAAGGAATCTGTAGTATATGCAAAACTGCCGCGTCAATTATTCCGCCAGGGAAAAGAGGTGTTTACTGAACGCTTACAGCACCTACCGGATATAGAAAATGTAGCATACTCCAGCAGGGTATTTGGGGAGATTGATGGATACAACAACCTGGAGCTGGAAGGGCGAACCATCAATTTCACTAACGTATGGGTTGATGCTGAGTTTATCAATCTGTATGATTTGCAATTGGTGAAGGGCAGATTTTTCACGGAAGAAATGAAGAGCGATAGAAATGCTACCGCTTTGCTAAATGAGGCTGCGGTGAGAGAATTTGATGTGAAAGATCCCTTTGAAATCGAAATAAGGGTACCCGGTGGAAATGCTAAGGTGGTTGGAATAGTGAAAGATTTTAATTTTAAATCCCTTCACAATCACATTGAACCACTGGCAATCGTTTATTTTCCGGGACAGGGTTTGTATGCGAATATAAAATTGTCCGGTAACAATACCCAGAAAACCATTGATAAAATAGAGGAGATATGGAAGGAACTTGCCCCGGGATTTCCTTTTAGTTATCACTATCTGGATGCAAGTTTCGATAACCTCTACAAGAGCGATACACAGATGGGGAAAGCCATTTCATATGCTTCTTTGATCGCCATAATAATTGCGGTTCTCGGGGTGCTAAGTCTTTCGCTTTTTTTGTGTGAAAGCAGGATTAAAGAAATTGGTATTCGGAAAATTAATGGCGCCAAAGTGTGGGAAGTAATACTGAAACTGAATAAGGGTTTTGCATTCAATTTGTTGATCGCTTTTATTGTTGCATGTCCGCTGGCTTGGTTCATCATGCATAAGTGGCTTGGTAATTTTGCATATAAAACAAACATCAGCCCATGGATTTTTATGGGTTCAGGATTGATTGTATCGGTGATCGCCATCACCATTGTAAGTGGGCAGAGCTGGCGATTTGCCAATCGGAATCCCGCTGATACATTGCGAAATGAATGACGTGAAAATTATTTCACACACAAAATCATTTTAAACCGAGCAACCACCCTTTGAATATGGGGTTAGTGATTTTATACGAGTCCCCTGTTTTATATACCAACCCTCTTTTCTGCAGTGCTTTAAGGACTTCACTTAGAGAAGAGCTCACTGGCAGTTGGTATTGGGTTCTGGTTTCTTCTGAATATATACCCGTTGAATCTAACCGGGCAATCGCCTGAAGAGTTGCCCTTTGGGAATTTGTTATCTGGTCATAAATATCCTGAAAAACATCTGTCTGCGGGATGATGACTCTTTTCATCCAAAAATTTTGGAAATCTCCATCGTTTTGATCTCTTCCGGTATTGATAAGATCAAAAACAACAGAGGCAAAATATTGAGTGAAATGAGGTTGACATTCAGATTTTTCCAGGATCTCATTGATTGTATGTTCTTCAACGGGCAGATTACTTATTCTGAAATTTTCTTCAATGAAAGTAAATAGTTCATCCTTGTGTATAGTGGAAAGATTCATTTTCGCAGCAAACTCATAAAATGGTGACTTTATGGAGGAAAAAATGTCCTCCATCAAAGATTGCTTACTCCCCAAAAAAATATACGAAATATCTACATGCCTTTGAAAAGACGACCTCATCCAGTTTAGTAAAAATGGATCTATTCTCTTTATCTCCTGAAATTCATCAAATGCTATACATAATCTTTTTGAGGACCTTGATGAAACTTTATGTGGTACCTCCAGGATGGTTTCTATATCTTCTTGTTTTTCTACTTTATGGACATTTAGTGAGAAACTGGGAATGCCAGATTCATCGAACGAAACTGTAGGTGATAGCTGTTTGAAGGCATTTGAAAGATTTTCAGTTAGCCTCTTAATATCATCCTTCCAGTTAAAAAGTTCTTCAGCAACTACTTTGGAATATTTCCTGCAGAAATCGTCTTTTGACCTAATATTATAGAGATCAATATAAATACATATCGTATCATTAAGTTCCCTGAAAACCTTTTCAACCAACGATGTCTTGCCAAACCTCCGGGGAGAGAATAGCCAAGTTGAATACCCATTCCTAATTTGATTCTTCAGATAAGATATTTCCTCCTTCCTGTTGCAAAAAGCCCTATCGTCAATGACTACTCCATACTGAAATGGATTTATTGATTGTTGTATCATATTGCCTGTTTCTATTTCGTATTATTACGTGTCGTAAATATACGACATATCAACTCATAATGCAACCAGGGATTTTTTTCCCTTTTAATTACCTGATTCAAATCTAAGCTATATTAGACTAAGAGCATATCAATCAAGCGTGAATTATGAACATTTTGTCTTTCAGTCTGTTATGAATATAATCACACATATACTGAGAGAATTATATTCTTAATATTAATCCAACTCAAATTTTCATTACTATGCGGATCTTGCTACTGAAAACGATCGCCCTGGCGGTTATTGTATTGTCATTTGGCTGTACGCCTCAAAATGAGCAAAGCTCATCATCGCACGACTCCTCAGGTTTGGACAGAACGGTTCTGCCTATTCAACCTCCTCCCCATCAACCCATAACCATTATGGATGCTCGTGATGTGGAGAAACCGGAACACTTTGAAATCAAAGCTCCTGATGGCGCACCCAACGTTGTAGTTGTATTAATTGATGACATCGGATTTGGTGCCACCAGCACCTTTGGTGGCGCAATAAATACACCAACATTTGACAGATTAGCTGAAAATGGTTTACGATTTAACCGATTCCACACAACAGCATTGTGTTCACCAACTCGGGCTTCTCTTCTCTCCGGAAGAAACCATCACAATGTGAATGTGGGTTCGGTGATGGAGATTGCTACTGGTTATCCTGGTAACCAAGGAATAAGACCAGATAATGCTAAATATTTTGCCGAAACATTAAGACAGAATGGATATAGTACGGCTGCATTTGGTAAATGGCATGAAACGGCCACCTGGGAAGTTTCTGTTTCGGGCCCTTACTTCCGCTGGCCTACCAATTCCGGATTCGATAAATTTTTTGGTTTTATTGGTGGTGAAACCAATCAGTGGGATCCTGTGATTTTTGACGGGGTTACCAAAGTGAGTAAAAAGGATGATCCGGATTATCATTTTACAACCGACATGACCGATGAGGCAATTAAATGGGTTAAGTTTCAACAAGCCATGACACCAGACAGGCCCTTCCTGATCTACTATGCAACAGGTGCAGTTCATGCTCCTCATCATGCACCAAAAGAGTGGATAGAAAAATATAAAGGCAAATTTGATGCTGGTTGGCAAAAATTACGAGAAGAAACATTTGCCCGCCAGAAAGAAATGGGTGTGATCCCTCAAAATGCACAACTGGCACCCATGCCCGAAGATATAAAAGCATGGGAATCGTTGAGCGCAGATGAAAAAACGCTTTTTGCCTTGCAGATGGAGACTTTTGCTGGTTTTACAGAGCATACCGATGTGGAAGTAGGAAGACTGGTAGATGCCATTGATGAAATCGGTGCTCTGGACAATACCCTGTTTATTTACATTATGGGTGATAATGGATCCAGTGCCGAAGGAGGTCTGGAAGGAACATTTAATGAGCTTATCCACCTGAATGGAATATTTGATGAAGAATCTATTGAAAGTATGCTTCATCATGCAGATGATTGGGGTGGGCCAAATTCATTCCCGCACATGTCTGCAGCCTGGGCAGTTGCTACAGATGTACCCTTTAAATGGACCAAACAAATCGCTGCAGATTTTGGAGGCACAAGAAATGGAATGGTCATGCACTGGCCTGCTGGTATTGAAGCAAAGGGTGAAATTCGAACTCAATGGCATCATGTAAATGATGTTGCTTCCACAGTTCTGGAAGCATGCGGTCTCCCTGAGCCAAAATTGATTAATGGCGTAAAGCAAATTCCCATGGATGGTGTAAGCATGCTCTATGCCGCAAAAGACAAATCTGCCTCAGGCCAACATACGGTTCAATATTTCGAAATGTTCGGAAACCGTGCCATTTACAGTGAGGGTTGGATGGCACGAGTCGTACACATTATTCCCTGGCAAGGAAAGCCTTTGATGCCTCTACAGGATGAAAAATGGGAATTGTACAACATCGAAGACGATTTTAGCCTGGTGAACAACCTTGCTTCCGAGAATCCGGAAAAGGTAAAAGAGTTGCTGGACCTCTTTGAAAAAGAAGCGATTGCAAATAATGTTTACCCCTTGGACGATCGCTTATACGATCGATTTAATGCCTCAATTGCTGGACGTCCGGATTTGATGGGTGATAGAAAATCTTTAACCCTGGCTGACGGAATGGAAGGGATATTAGAAAATGCTTTTCTGAACGTAAAAAACACCTCCAAAACCATTGTTGCCAATGTGAGTCTGGAAGGAAATGATAAAGGAATCATTCTTTGCCAGGGCGGGAAATTTGGCGGATGGGCTTTGTATATGAATAACGGTAAGCCAGCATACACCTACAATTACTTTGGCTTGGAGAGATATACCGTTGAGTCTTCTAAGGCAATTAAAAGTCCCAATGCTGAAATAAAACTGGAATTCACTTATGATGGGGGTGGCACCGGAAAAGGAGGAGTCGCTAAGATCTTTATTGACGGAGAGCAAGTAGCCGAAGGTAGAATAGAAAAAACCCAACCTGCTGTATTCTCCGCAGATGAAACTGCTGATGTTGGTTTAGATGATGCCACGCAAGTAGCCGATTTGGTGTTTAAAGATGTGCATGATTCTGAATTTACGGGTTACGTAAACAAAGTAACGATCAGCATTCCTGATTAACAATGCTTGTCATCAGGTAAAACGGGTATTGAAAACCCGTTTTACCTTTTACTCAAATCTGAGCATCTAATACGAAAGCTATTTTTCAGAATTCCATGCACTTGCTTTCAATCCTTCAGAAATATTTACAGTTAAAGTTTTTTCTTCACCTGTATCCAGCCAAAAATAATTATCTGAGATTGTGAAAGTGTCCAAATAACCCGGGCAAGAAATATTAACAGCAACAGCAGGTAAATCACCTCTGTTTTTGATTAATATTTTATCATTGTCTACTACACTTAATTCTAATTGTGTTTCCGGAAGTTCAAATAAACAGCCTTTTTCATACTCGTAATTGGTCCAGTAAAATGTACGCCCAACAAGTTCTCTATTTTTACGGACTTCAGAGACTATCAGCAAAGGTGTGCTTTCTGTCTCTTCAAAAGATAAATAGAAATTCCCTAGTTGTTGTGGAGAGTTAATGGATCCATGACCGGCAAATTCGGCAGGATCTTTTATTAATTCAAGCTGATCATTAAAGGCTCTCACTTTTACATTCCATGATGCATCTTTAAGTGAGTTTGCGTCATCTAACAAAAATACGGGCAAATTATATGGCGTTCCAACCATCAACATTGTTGAAAAAATAACTGCTGCACTCAAGGGTTCAAACGCATCCTGAACTATATAATGACCAATTTTTGGAGCACCATACCAATCCACAGTTGCCCAGGAAGCAGCCGGTTGGTTATCGTTCATTTTGTAATATAGAGCACCAGAGCAATACGGCCATCTTGTTCTTGCGTTTTCCAGGGTATGTCTTAGTCCGACTGCCTGGGACAACTGGGAACCAACAATGAACTCTTCCATATCAGCATCTCCTGAAATAAAATAATTGGCATATTGTGTTAATCTTAACATACCACCGGCAGTATTAAATATGGGTGTATGAAAGGCAAATGCACTATTCCCGTCAGGAGGCCATATGGATTTTTCTTCATCCGGTAAATAACGCTGTACCGATTCATAAACTGGTAAGGAGGCTAAGCCAAATTCACCAAAAAAATCAGCTTCCAGATTCACAAATCTATCTAAATGTTGGCTGCCCCACCATACATCGTAATTATGGAGGCTTCCTCCCCATGGCTCTCCGCGATGAAATGCCCTCGTCCCGTCTAACTCAACGCTTAGTCTCCCCATCATATTTATGGGTTCAGTAAAGGGATATTTCGTTTCATTTCCTGCACCCCACATAGCGAGTGAGGCATGATTTCGAAGCCTGTAAGTATTTAACCTGACAGTTTCCTCTAAAACATCATATGGCTGGGTGTTTTCACTATTCCAGGCTGTGGGCCACTCCTGTATTATCAGAATCCCTTTGCGATCACAGAGATCATAAAATTCATCTGTTTCAGGCATTCCACTGCCCCAGCCTCTCAACATTTGAACATGCTGCATTGCAGCTAAACTTAGGACCCGGTCGTATCGGTCCCTGGAAAAATTCATTAGAGGATCCATTGTACACCAACCTGTTCCTTTAATGAAATGAGGTTCGCCATTAATTATAAATGTCCAATTGTATTTCTCCGGGAAAGGCCCACCTGGTAGGGGGGCTGTTTCAATAGTTCTTATTCCAAAAATGATATTTTTAACATCTTCCCTGTTGCCATTTGAGGATTTAAAGTTTAAAGACATTTTGTAAAGATTCTGCTCACCTAAATCTACAGGCCACCATAATTTTGGATTTGGAATTGCAATTTGATAGTGAATCTCTTTCGAACCTCCCTGAGAATGATCGATCTCTTTTTCGAAAGAATAAATAGCTTCAGGGTCTGAAAAATTCTCTGGTGAAAATGTTGCAGTAAGCCTGCCTTTCCACGCATCTTCGGGACCAATCAGTTTTATAAAAAGGTCCATGATACCATTATGAGAATCTTTTGTTGAAATAAATGGATGCTCGATACTTACTTTTGGCTGTGAATAAAGTTGGACAGATTGCCAGATTCCTAACGAAGGAATTATTGAATAGTGCCAGCCATACACATTATTAAAAACAACTGTATTTTTCCAGCTGGAGTTATTATATTCACTACCATTCTCAAATTCTTTGGGAATACCTTCTAATTTCACAATAAGCGTATTGTTATCTTCTATCAGCTGTGTAATATCATATTCCGGACCACCAAACATTCCTTCATGATCACCTAGTTTTGAGCCATTGAGCCATATGGCGGATCTGTTGCAGATACCATCAAAAATAAGTTTCACATTTGATGAGCTCTGAGGACGACGAAACTCCTTCTTCATCCACCAGGTTTTATAACTTTCTTCCCGGACAATCTTTTGATTCTTGCCAAAAGTGGGATCGGGTAGCATACCTGCTTTTACCAGCGCTGTATGTACACTACCGGGAACATTCGCGGGTATGGACTCCTCCCACTTACTATTCAGCCTTTCATCCACTTCTCCACCTTCAATCAACTGCCATGTACCGTCCAGGCTGAAATATAGTGAATTGGTGTTAAGAGGCTTACCGCCTTTTAGTAATTTAACCTTCTTCACAGGAAGCTCAAGGGGTGATGGTCCGGGATTATAGATGTCACGATCGACCTCATCCAGTGATTTCCTTTTCCTAATCTTTAGTTCAGACAACTCTTTTTGCAGCATTTGAATATCTTCGCCTGAAACACTGTTTCCTAATGTAAAATCTTTATTAAATGGTGCAGATTCCTTTCCATAAGTTGAGATTCCGGGAAAATATTTTTCAACGATGGCTTTAGCTTCAGGAACTAATAAAATTGAATCAATCGGGGTATTGCTGTTGATATGAATTCCACCTTGCTGTGAATATAGGGGATTCACGATACTTCCAGTAAAGAATAACAATGCTATTCTAAATACAAATTTCATCCATTATATATTTAATTCTTAAAACTCTCTTCCAAGTATTTCTTCAAGCCTGAATACCTCCACTGCATTGTATCTAAATATTCTCTCTGCAATTTCCAGGGCAATATCTTTCGTCAACAACCCTCGTTCAACTCTTTTAGCTAAAGTCTCAGCAACAACACTTTTTCCATATTCCAGCGACCCGGTCGCTTCTTCAATAAAAGCACAATCTCCTCCCCAGAAAATTTTATTATAAGGAACACAATCCAGCATTTCATCCAGAGCAAGAACCGCCTTTTCTCTGGATATTTGGGGTAACCATACAAGATCCAGGTAGACGTTTGAAAACATTTTCCCCAGTGCTATAAATTCACTTGTCCAGGGGTATCCACCATGAAATAGTGAGAAATTTGCTTCCGGATATCGTCTTATCAGATTAACAAGTTTCATCGGATCTGAATTATCGAGCTGATTCCCATTGCCCGCGAGATATCCGGTGTGGATCTGAAGAGGCAATTTATGCTCAATTGTTTTTTTAACAAACCAATGAAATACGTAATCCTGTATTAATTTAGCTTCTTCCCGGTTTAGGTTCCCTGAAGGTCTGGCAAATAATTTGCTCGCATCTTCATAGGGAACATCCTCAAATTCAATTGTTCTTGCATAGGCAAGTGAACTTTTAAAAGCAACAGCTTTATGTTCCACATTTCTTTGGATTAATAGGTCACAGTAAGTGAGGTAATCATCCAGTGATTTTATGGTATGTCCTTCTTCATTAGCCTTTTTGTATATAGATTTTAGTTCTTCACCAGGAGCCGGCCTCAAATTCGAGTACATTACCATATCGTTGATATGAATTATGCCTGCATAGTAACTCATATCAATATCAAATTCCAGTGAGTTCCAATAGCGATCTAAAAAAATCAATTCGAAACCGGCTTTTTCAAATGCTGAACTAAACCAGGCAGGGTAGTTAGAGTAATTCTTAACAATTTGAGCATTTAGAACAGGAATATTTGATTCTGTAAAGTAATTGTCGTCAAAATCATACAGCTTCTGAAATCCCTTAATAAAGTGACCATAATAACTCGTTGACCTGCAATAGTCAAGAGGGCCTCCATACTGTTTCCATAGTTCGGCTACATCATTTATCCCGTTGGTTTGGATATTTAAATCTTGCATTCCTGAGGAAACAATATCATGATGCAAATATGTCTGGCCTAATAGGTGATAAAAACCAACGGAGTCCAGTCCAAATTCCTCAGGTCTCCGCTGATGCTCATGGGTGTTAATCACCTTTATGCCATCAGTGAATTCTAAAATATCCCCGTAAGTATCTGTTTTCTGATTAACAGAGGTGCAACTCTGAAATAAGAGTATAGATATAAAAGTCAGAACACTGATAAATAAAATACCTTTAAAATGAATGTAAGTTTTCATGGTTCTCTTTTTTGGTTTCGCTAGTCAGTTTATTTTATTGCTTATCTATTATTTTTTCAACTTTTTCAGCAATTTTATTTTCATTTCAGTTCTCAAAATCTGAATAACAGATTATCCCATTGCAATAATGGCGATAAATGAAAAATACTACTTATGATGCTGCAATCCAAAACAAGTTTTATATAGGGCTTCCTGGGAGTAAGACTGGAGGTAAAATATTGCAGAATGACTAATTGATACAACTGATTTCATGTTAACTTTATCCCTGTATGAATAAGCCTATCTACAGTATTGCCATCTGCGCAGGAGTCCTCTGTTCACTATTATACTCAAACAGAGCTTACGCTTCGCCGAAGGCCATCGAAAGCATTCGAAAAGGAACGATTCTGATTAAAGGGAAACCAGGAACTACGGTTCATGTAGAGCAATTGAGCCATGAGTTTTGGTTTGGGTGTGCCATCTCTTCAAATGTATTTTCTGAGAATTCCAGAATGTCTGAAACGGACATTGAAATGTACAAGCAGAAGTTCCTGGAGAACTTCAATTCTGCAGTAACCGAAAATGCCGTAAAGTGGGGTTCCATGGAGCGTAATCGTGGAGAAATCGATTACAAAACTGCGGATCATATTCTGGATTGGACCGAAGAAAACAACCTTCCATGCCGCGGCCATAATTTGTATTGGGGAATCGATCAATTTGTCCAGAAGTGGGTGAAAGAATTGAATGAGGAGGAGTTGAGGGAAGCTGTGAAGAAAAGAGGAATTGAGACAGCCCAACATTATAAAGGCAGGTTTGTGGAGTACGATTTGAATAATGAAATGATTCACGGAAACTACTATGCCGACCAACTGGGAGATGGCATTACCAAAAAGATGGCAGACTGGGTCTTAGAAGGGGATAAGGACGCAAAACTCTGGTTGAATGACTATGATATTCTTACAGGAAATCAACTGGATGCTTTTCTGCTCCATATCAGAGAGATCCTTAAAGAGGGTGTTCCTGTTGCCGGACTAGGGGTTCAGGGTCATCTGCATGGTGAAACTTTTTCAGGAGAAAAGCTAAAAGAAAGTCTGGATTCCCTGGGGCAATTTGGTCTCCCCATTCGTATTACAGAGTTCAATATGCCCGGACAGCGTTCCAAGTTTTATAAAGATAAATCCATAAAAATTACAGAAGAGGAGGAGCTGCAAAAAGCTAAAAATATAGCCGACTATTACCGCATCTGTTTTGCACACCCCGCAGTGGAAGGAATTCTGATGTGGGGATTCTGGGAGGGTGCAAACTGGATCAAGGTTTCATCCCTTTACAACCAGGACTGGTCCCCTACTCCGGCCTTAAAAGCCTACCAGGAGCTGATTTTTAATGAATGGAATACAGACATCTCTGTACGGTTGGATGAAAATGGGGAAGCACTTGTCCCTGCTTTCTATGGTCACTACAAAATTTCTACCGGGCAAACAGAGATCCATATTTCACTTGAAAAGGAGAAGGGAAGTACCGAAATCAATCTTAATTAGTACCACCAGGAGAATTTCTATGTGCATAAAAAAGTTGCTCTTTGCAACCAATTTGGCATCTTATGTGTATTATTGAAAATTGTGTTCCCCCCCCACATTTCAAGAATTATAAAACTGAATGAAAACCCTCAACCTTATTTTAGGAACCCTGGTGCTTAGTCTTCTCTTTTACTCACGCATCCTGTAATTACGAAAATCTTATCATTACAGATCGATGGTTTTTCCGGTTCTGTATGACTCATCAGCGGCCAGTACAATTCTTAAACTGTTCACGGCATCTTCAAGGTGATCTGAAAGATCCACATCTTTGCTAATGGCATTGAGGAAAAACTCCTGTTCAAGATCACATAATTCCTGGTGATCCGGCTCATCCTCCATATTGATGATTTCATCAGGCCTGGTAAATTCATCCCTGTCATCCTTTTCAGAATAATGAACTTTCAGTCTGTTTGTTTTCGTATGGGAATCAACATCATCCGATCCCTTTTCAGACCCCTGCTCCGCATCCATAATGTTTACACAACCCTTAGGTCCGATTACATCTTTCACAAAAAAAGCCACTTCGCTCATCATGGGACCCCAGCCAGCCTCGTACCAACCCACAGATCCATCTTCAAATCTCACCTGGAGCTGACCATAATTATACATATCACTGTCTATTTCATTTGTAAGCCTTGCGCCAATAGCACTTACAGATATCGGTTTTGACCGGGTCATTTGACACATGATGTCCACATAATGTACCCCGCAATCCACAATTGGCGACATGCTTTCCATAATTCTTCGAAGTGTATGCCAGGTTTTTCCACTGCTCTGCTGGTTGAGATTCATACGCATGACCAGAGGTTTGCCAAGTCCCCGGGCAATCTCTATAAATTTTTCCCAGGATGGGTGTACACGCAAAATGTACCCTATAACCAACTTTTTCCCATACTTTTTAGCCGCATCAACCATAGATTGAGCATCCTCAATATTGGGAGCCAAAGGTTTTTCACAGAAAACGTGGGCACCCGATTCAAGTGCTTTCAATGTCAATTCTGCATGGGTTCCGGGATAGGTGCAAACTGCAACAGCATCAGGTTTTGTTGCCATCATAGCGGTCTCGAAATCATCGAACTGGTCGATCCCTCCCAGCTCCTCTGAAAGCTTGTTTCTAATTTCAGGATCCATGTCAACCAGACCGGCCAAATCATATCCTGCCAATTTATGATACGCTCTTGCATGGGAAGAGCCCATATTGCCACAACCAATGACAATTATTTTTACTTTGGTTTTCATTTTTTAATGATTTTTAAATTTCAAAATACTGTCACATTTATCCGCGTCGAAAATAATAATCAGGAAGCAGATCAGCCAGTGGATTAGAATCTGATCCGCACAAGCCAAGCGGATTATGTTGTCTCCAGCCTTCAGCATACTCCCATTGTTTCGATATTTTACCCAATTCTCGTCCGTGTTCTTTCATAATATCTAAATAGGCATCAAAGCCCTGGCTGCGATCAAGCCACTCTTTCTGGCTTTTGTGCTCTGCCAGCATGTTGGATTTCACCTCAATTACCCCACTGGTATCAATAAAAATATCGGGGTAAACGATATGGTTAAGTGCATCTCTGTTACCATGTGGCTGGGCATGGTATACTGCAACGTCATTGTGAACAGGTGCTCCTGGAGGATGTACCGGAAAATTTTGCATGCCACGTGTAAAAGCAGCGGTAATAGCTAATCGACAGGCATTGGTATGGTCTTCCATATAGTCCTGAGGTGATGGTATTAAAAGAATATCAGGTGCTGCATCGCGCATCACCGAACTTAATTGTGCCAACAGTTCTTTATTATAAAAAATGTCCAGATCGGAAACTAGAGGATCGTAGAACTTTGCACCAATGCGTTGCGCTGCATTTTTTGCTTCTTCCAGGCGAATGGCTACAATGGTCTCTGTATCATACTCTGCTGTGCCGCAAGAGCCATTGGCAATATTCATATAGTGAATTTCACATCCTGCTTTTGCAAGGAGGATCAGGGTTCCACTCATGCCAAATTCAATGTCATCCGGGTGAGCGGCCAGGGCAAATACTCGGGTCTTCATATTAATGCATTTCAATTTCACATGTTCCTATTCCATTTCGCAGGTAATTAAACTGTACGTTGGGATGATCTGTCAGCAGAGACATCGGTACAGATGAATCTGATATTCCTTTTGAGATCATCAGAGCGGTGAGCCGCATACCGAAAGGATTATCGTGGTAGCCCGGATGCCATATGGATACTTTTTCGGCTTTCCATGTCTCGATGGGACCAACGGTTATGGCTTGATGTGGGACATTTTGAACTGCTCCTCCACCAGAGGTACGTGCATTTTGCATCAGGGTCAGGGGATGCAGATCAACAACTCTTGTCCCAAGTTTTCTGTAAACCTCAGGTTGGGGAGGAGCATCTTTGTATTCACCTTCACGTTTTGGAGGATCGTTAAATGCCCAGTGCTTGACTTCTCCCTGCCCACCCTGCATGCACACACAACGTGCCTGATTCCAACTCTCAATATATTCCGAAGTATCAACAGCAGGAAAGTGCAGATTCTCTTTTGGAATGGCTAACTCAGGTCGTATGCGATCAAAGCACAATTCCATGTCCGCTCTGGCAAAACCCAGAGGAAAATCTATGGAAGCTTCTTTCCCGTCCACCACCCATTCATCCATTCCCCAGAAGTGACAGTTTTTCAGAGAGATATTCAATTCATTGACTAGCTGGGCAACCAGTGGAAGTTGTTCTGTTGGACCGATTGGTCCACATATTCCTGCCGGTTCGCTTTCCGTTGCCTGCTGCCATGCATTGATATATTCCAATGCTTCGGCAAGAAAAAATGCTTCACGGGTATCATACATACGTATTTTAAAACCTTCTCTGGCCAGACCTTCAATGGCTTTCTCATCCAGAGAGGCAGCATCATCTAATAACTCTTTGTCAAGTGTGGTGTAATCCCACCATCCAGGGGCTAACTTGCTTTTTGTTCTCATTATTTCTGTTATCCATTTTAGTGTTAATTCTACTTTGACAGATTAACAAATTGTTGATTAAAGATATAAAAGTATATGGAAAAACTCTAACCATTACTTAGGACAGCTGGTTAGTTATCTATCTGATTATCTGATGCTATCCTGTAACATGACAATAAGATTATTTGATAAAGCGCAACAATATACTCTGGGAATTCTGACTCCAATGGAGCTGTCGGGATGCCATTGATGTAGCAGCAAAACAAACCAGTAGCACTTTGAGGAGGTGAAACTATCCTTCAGCCAGAACTTTAGCATGTTAACAACTATTTTGTAATGCGTCTCTTTTCCGGATAATTTTGAAATCAAATGGAACAGAAACCTGGCATCTTTCATCAAAAAGGAAAAATATTAAGTAAGAAAGAATTAGACTCCGTAGGTCGAAAATGGATCTGTCAACTCCAGAACATTGGCAGAAAAGATAAGTCGATGCCCTACTACTATTTAAGGAAGTAATCAGAGACACCGATGGTCCACCGGAGGGATTTTATAAAAAAAACAGCCCTGATAACAGGTGGCTTAGGCATAGCTGGGAATTCCGCTTTTGCACTGGCCAGCAGATCAAAGCTAAAAGGAAATGCCCTTCCCAGGTGGAAAGGATTCAACCTGCTTGACTTCTTCTCCCCTGATCCCCGAAGTTCTTATGGGGGTACCACAGAGGAAGACTTCAAGTGGATGTCCGACTGGGGTTTTGATTTTGTAAGGATTCCTATGGCTTATCCCTCATACCTTAAATTTAACAGAGACAAAGACATTACCCCGGAAGAGGTTTACCAAGTGGATGAGGAGGCTCTGGAACGTGTGGATCAACTCGTCTATCTGGCACACAAATACAATATGCATGTAAGCATCAACCTGCACCGGGCTCCCGGTTACTGTATTAATGCCGGATTTCATGAGCCCTATAACCTCTGGTTTCATAAAGAGGCTCAGATGGCTTTCTTATGGCACTGGGAGATGTGGGCCAATCGATATAAGAACATATCCAGGGACAATATTAGCTTTGATCTGCTGAATGAACCGGCCATGATCTCTGACATGAACAATCAACATGCCGCTAAAGAGGAGGTTCCAGAACATTTGTATGCGGAACTAGTAGAGATTACAGCCCGTAAAATATGGAAAGTCAATCCCGATCATCTGGTCATTGCCGATGGAAATCAGGTTGGCACCAAAGTCATTCATGAAATCACCCACCTGCCCATAGGTCAGAGTTGCCGGGGGTATTACCCCGGAATTATCTCTCACTACAAGGCACCCTGGGCCATGAAGGATATGGACAATCTCCCTACACTAAAATATCCCGGACAAGTGGGTGATGAATATTTGAGCAGAGAGATGCTGGAAAAGTTCTATGCTCCATGGATCAAACTTGTTCAATCCGGAACTGGAGTGCATTGTGGGGAATGTGGTTGCTATAACCAAACTCCCCATGATATCTTTCTTGCATGGTTTGGAGATGTGGTGGATATACTCTCCTCTAACGGCATAGGATTCGCACTATGGAACTTCAGGGGTTCGTTTGGAATTCTGGATTCGGGTCGGAAAGATGTGAATTATGAAGAGTGGTATGGACATAAACTGGATCGCAAACTTCTGGATTTAATCGAGAAGGCTTGAACATTTTACGCACAAATGAGTTTCTAATAGATTATCCCAATCTTGACAAATGTGCGTTTATCCTCACGGAAATTAAATATAAAGATTGCTGCTGCATTCCTCTTCGCGGGGCTTCTTCTACTGCCCATATACCTGGAACACCTGTCAGGTAAGCCCGATAAGACTTTGGTTGACAAAGATCGGGGCCGGGAAAAAAACCGATTTGGGTTCTCTCTTGAGGAGGTATCTGATCAGGCAGGAATCATATTTACACACCAATCGCCACTACTTGATCCGGAATTTTCTCATATTCTTCCTCAGATTGCATCCATGGGAGCCTCTGTCTCAGTAAGCGACTTTAACAATGATGGCTGGAATGACCTCTATGTAACCACCAGCCGGTATGGAAGCAAAAATGCACTCTACCGGAATCTTAAAGATGGACGTTTTGAGGAGGTGGCGGACCGGTACAATGTGGCCGACCTGAATAGGGAGGGTACGGGGGTATCCATGGGTTCGGTCTGGGCCGACTTTAACAACGATGGATTTGAGGATCTCTTTATCTATAAGTGGGGGAAACCTGAACTATTCAGGAATGAGCAGGGTAAAGGATTTCAAAATGTAACCGCAAAAAGCGGATTGCCTTCCTGGCTCAATGCCAATACAGCCATATGGCTGGATTATAATTCGGATGGACTGGTGGACCTATTTGTGGGTGGTTACTTTCCCGAAGAGGTAGATCTCTGGCATCTGGGAAAGACCACCATATTAACCGAGAGTTTTGAATATGCCCAGAATGGGGGTAGAAACTACCTTTTTGAAAACAAGGGAAATGGGACCTTTCTGGATGTTTCCACCGAAGCGGGACTTACCTCCACAAGATGGACTCTGGCAGCCGGGGCAGTGGATGTGGACCGGGATGGATATCCCGAACTTATTGTGGCCAATGATTATGGAATTGATCAGTTCTACCATAATGAAGATGGAGAAAGATTTGTTGAAATGAGTACCGAAACCACCATCGGGTTCTCACCCAAAAGCGGGATGAATGTTTCACTGGGTGATACCTATAACAGCGGTGAATTCGGACTCTATATTTCGAATATTACCGAAGAGGGGGTTTTGCTGCAGGGCAACAACCACTGGGTTCCAAAATTTGAAAATAACAGGATCATCTATGAGAACCTGGCCAGGCAAAATGGAATCGAGTCGGGGGGATGGAGTTACGGGGCCCAATTCGGGGATCTTAACAACGATGGGTTTCAGGATCTCTATGTGGCCAATGGGTTTATTTCCGGGAAGATGGGCACCAATTATTGGTACGACTACTCTAAAGTGACCGGTGGGAACGAATCGATCATCTCCGATATCAGAAACTGGCCTCCCATGAACGGCAGAAGCCACTCAGGATACCAGCATAACAGGATTTGGCTTAATTCGGGCAAGAGTTTCTTTTACGACGTAGCTGAATATGTGGCCGGTGATCAGACTTTTGACAGCAGATCGGTTGCCATGGCCGACCTCTGGAACAGGGGAGTGCTCGATGTAATCGTGGCCAATCAGAACAACCGGCTGCTGGTTTATAAGAACGATGTTGCGCCTGAGATAAACTGGATCGCCTTTGAATTGAAAGGAACAAAAAGCAACCAGAGTGCCATAGGCGCTGTGGTCACCCTGCACTGGGACTCCCAGTCACAGTCACAGGTTGTGACCGGCGGTATCGGATTTAGCTCACAGAACCAACGCAGGCTCCACTTCGGTCTGGGCAGTTCAACCTCGGTAAACAGGGTTGAGATTCTCTGGCCGGGAGGAGTGACACAGGTCATCGACCAGCCAGAATTATCTACAATTCACAGGATCGAAGAAACAAGATAGCTATGCCAGATAAGTACATACGATACGCTCCTCCTCTGTTTATTACCCTGATCCTCATTGTAGGGCACTTCAGTTTCGGAATTCTGGAAAGTTACAGAGCCATTGCCCTGGCCATAGGTTGTAGCGTTGCTACTGAATTGATCCTGGGGAAACTGTTCCTGGGAAAATGGAAAAACATCTCCAGTGCCTATATCACCGGAATCAGTGTGAGCATTCTGATCCGTTCCACCTTTCTGTGGCCATTTGCCCTTGCGGCAGTCCTTTCGATTATGACAAAATATCTGTTGCGATACAGGAACCAGCACATCTGGAATCCCTCCAATTTTGGTATCTCCTGGTTGCTCTTTTTTGTCCCATTCAGTGTAGCTGGACTAAGCATACAATGGGGCAACAACCTGGTGCCCATGCTTGTGATCTGGACACTGGGCCTGGTGATTGTTTTAAGGGCCAGGCGGATACACATCACCCTGACTTATGTGGCCAGTTTTATCGGTTTCTCCTTCCTCAGAAGCCTTATCCTGGGTGTCCCTTTTTTCACAGAAGTTGCACCCCTAACCGGACCCATGTATCAGCTATTTGTCTTTTTTATGATTACCGATCCGGCAACCACGGTAAAGAATAAAAAGGGCCAGATCCTTGTTGCTTTTCTGATAGCCCTGGTTGAGTTTGTCCTGAGATTAAATGAGTTTATATATGCACCTTTCTATGCCCTCTTCCTGGTGGGTCCAATTGCCATGGTGATTCACCTTCGACTAAAAAAGAGTCAAAACGCCCTGTAGATTGCATCAAAAAAATAATCCGTGTCATGCTTCAGTATAAATTATATTTCATTAATTGCTCTTTCAAACAGATGTGCGAAAATGAAATTATTAGGGATCAGTATATTAAGCCTTCTTATAAGCCATGCAGGACTGGGTCAAAGTGAGAGTTCGGTACTGGTAGAAACCGAGAGTTTTAAAGATAAAGGCGGCTGGGTCATTGACCAACAGTCCATGGATGTGATGGGGTCCCCCTATCTGATGGCGCATGGAATGGGAACTCCGGTGGCGAATGCTACTACCACAGTCTCGTTTGCAAAAAAGGGAACCTACAGGGTATTTGTACGAACACGGAACTGGACCGCTCCATGGTCAGATGAAGCGGCAGGAAAGTTCCAGATACTGGTTGATGGGGAAAACCTGGGACAGGACTTTGGGATCCGGAGCAAGGATTGGTCCTGGGTGGAAGGGGGGATCGTAGAGGTAACCAAACTAAAGGTGGAAGTTTCACTGCACGACCTCACTGGTTTTAACGGAAGGTGTGATGCCCTCTACTTCACCTCCAAAAGGAACGATTCTCCTCCGAATACGGTGAAGGGATTGGAACAGCTGAGGGGAGTACTCTTACCTGTTGAAAAAGAACCCTCTGAAAACAGTTTCGACTTTGTGGTTATCGGTGGAGGAATGGCGGGAACCTGCGCAGCCATATCCGCTGCCCGGCTAGGCGTAAAAGTGGCACTGATCCAGAACAGACCTCTCCTGGGTGGAAATAACAGCTCGGAAGTACGCGTACACCTGGGTGCAAGGATCAACCTTGAACCCTATCCCGCACTTGGAAACCTGGTAAATGAAATTGGCCCAACACAGGGAGGAAATGCACAGCCAAAGGACTATTATGAAGATGATAAGAAGTTACAGGCTGTTTTGAATGAACCCAACATCTCTCTTTTTCTGAATTACCATGCCAATGAGGTCCAGGTGGAGGGTAAGCGGATCGCAAATGTGGTAGCTCAAAACCTGGAAACGGGTATGAGGAAATTTTTTTCAGCACCGCTTTTTGCCGACTGCACCGGCGATGGAACCATTGGGTACCTGGCCGGAGCCGAATACATGTCAGGACGAGAAAGCCGCTCCACCTTCAATGAGCCCACCGCTCCTGAAAAAGAGGATAACCTGACCATGGGCCTTTCGGTTCAATGGTTTTCACAGGCCATGGATCGATCCGTTGATTTTCCAGATATTGGATGGGGACTCCCATGGAACGATGAGAAAGCCTTTGCCATAAAGAGAGGGGATTGGGATTGGGAAACAGGCATGGGGAAGGACATGATAAACGAAACAGAGTTTATCAGAGATTACGGCTTGCTGGTGGTCTACTCCAACTGGTCCTATCTTAAGAACCACTACAATAACAGGCAGGAGTTTAAAAATGAAGCATTAAAGTGGGTAGCCTATATTGGCGGAAAGCGAGAGTCCAGAAGACTGGTGGGTGATTATATACTCACGGAGAACGATCTCACTGAACCAAATTTAAAACCCGATGGCACAGCCCCAACCTCATGGACCATCGATTTGCACTATCCCGATCCGGAGAACCTGGAGAAATTTGAGGGGGAAGCATTCAGGTCCATCGCCAAACACATTACCATCTACCCCTACCCCATCCCTTTCAGGTGCCTCTACTCCAAGAATATTGAGAACCTGATGATGGCAGGAAGAGATATCAGCGTTACACATGTAGCACTGGGGACTGTTAGACTGATGCGCACCGGGGGGATGATGGGAGAAGTGGTTGGCATGGCAGCATCGATCTGCAAAGCTCAACAAGTACAACCCAGAGATATTTACCTGAACCATTTCTCCCAATTGGAAAGGCTTATGAGAAAAGGCATTGGTGATGCCAGTTTGCCCCATACCCAGGATTACAATGAAGGGGGTACCTTGATGAAGACCAATAAATAGAGTGAAATATCTCCTGGGCTCCATATTGGTCTCCATGATGGTCATTGGGACAAACCTTGTTTCTGATGACATTCCCATCACTAGTTTTACTGCCTCCGACTCTGTGAATATTGAAGTAGAGGCACATTATGATAGCCTTGGTCTATTGGAAATTTACAGTGCCCGGATTTCAACGCCTGTTTGTGAAGGGAGTAAATGCTATACCATCGAAATTGACTTCTACTGGGACTGTATAGGACGGTTTCATCATTACGATTCCATCTCCGGCAAAGGCTTAACCAAACTGGATCACATTCCATTTACAGCATCCGACTACAGAAAGCTGGATGCCATACTTCATAGCCCAAATTCGCTGCTTGCCTCTTACAGCAATGAGGAGCTTGTAAAGGATACCCGCAGTTCGGCCATCGATGGGATTACCTGTGCAACAAAAAATGAGATTAAAGAGAGTGTAATTGGAGGGGCAGTCTATTCATGCCATACACTCTGGCATATTGCACATGGGCAGGCAGTGGATAGTATTCAGTCGACCACACAACAGCTATTCAGTAAAGATCTCATACAAAAATTGGTGTCCGGGGAAGACCAGGGAATCAACTACTTTTTGGTAAGTAGTTTTTCAGCCCATGAATTCTCGCTGTACTTACCCGAAGTACTTAGGACCATCGAAAACGGGAAAGGTTACTATGCAAAAAATGCCATCGAAAAGATGCCGGCTGAAATCTTGAACAGTTCAGAGGTTCAGGGATTCTTTGCAACTAATTTCGGTAAGTTGGACTATTTTGCACAGATAGCCTTGCTTGAAAAGCTAAAGGCCGAATTACTCAGTATAGCCATGAAAGACACCCTTGCTGAAGAGATGGATGAAAGAGACTCTTACAAAAACGATCTGATTAAATCCCTCATATCAAATGATTGACTTCCTTTTGCAGCAATGATTTTCGCAGCTTAATCCCTGGCCTGCAATTACCTGATCACTCCCCCAAAAAAAACAGAGTTTGCAAATAGTTTATGAGTTCCCATCCAGATCCCGCGGAAGTTCAGGTCCTCATGGTAGCTAATCACTTTACCCCTGCCCACTGACTGAACCGATACCACCGGGGCCCCTTTGATCCGTTCCAGGTTTTCTTCCGAAATCCACCCACTTACATAGGGCTGTGAATCAAACTTAACAGGTTCGGAATATTTTACACCGGAAGGCATTGCAACGGTGGTTCCCTTTTTAAAAATGGACAGGTCCTCTTTCAAGTAGCCATAACACAGAGGATGGGTAACATCCAGTTTTGCATTGAAAATTGCTCCTCTTATGCTATGCAGGTTGGATTCTTTCCTCCGTTCATTGTACATTAAATACTTTGTGGTATCCAGTGGAACAGTTTCCTTGAATATGGTGCTACCCAGTTCATTCTTTGCAGCCCACTCCGAAGCGTCCTTACAGGCTACAAGGGTGCCTCCATTTTCGACCCATCTCTTTAATTTCTGAGTCTCTTCCTGGCTCCACTCCTTATAGGAACCTCCAGGCATAATGATGTTGTTATACCGGTTCAGGTCAATTGAACCCAATCTGTCGGACGGAGCGCCTGTGATAGGAATATTATAGTTCTGATCGAACAGGTGCCAGATTTCGCCTGCCAGATACACATTTGCAGATCCCCCTATAAACATTAGTATTTCAGGCTTTTCCAGACTTGAAAAACTGCTGCTTCCCATATCAATTCCCCGTGGAGAAAGCCCTGTACTGAGGGAATAAAAATCCACTCCGGTATTTTTCGCTATTTCTGAAACCATGCTAAATATCTGTTCCTCATTTATCTCCTGCTGATTGACAGGAATAAAGATCGTTCCATGGATGAAATCTTCTACCTTTCCACTAATCTCAAATGAAAAACCTTTGGTCGCAACACTGGTGCGTAACCCTGCATTTTGCAATTGATAAAGGGCTTCAGGAGTGGAATATTCGTTCCAGCGGAAGAGATAACCAATATTACTCTTATTGCCAATCACCGCTCCTTCTACCTTTGTTGCAATTACCGGTTGTTCTGAGCTTTGAATTTCCCTGGTGGAGTTTAACCGGACAACGGGAATATCAAACGCATGGGTCAGGGTCCAGGTGGAAACATCATAAAATGCAGTGTCCCTGAATGAGGTCACCTCCTCAAAAATTGAAGTCAACAGACGATATTGCTGTTGTTCCACAGGAACCATATAGCTGTAAGCAGAACTTTCACTCTCAACTTTGAAGACCTCAATTTGATGCTGGTTCAGGAATTCCACAAATTTTTCTGTTTTTAACCTGTCAGATTCATCCCCGAAAACATAAGCTTTTGTTTCACTTTTCCTTCCAAGCTCCAGTGCACTTTCATAAAAATCTCTCTGATAATTCAACAGATCATTATGTAGTTTCATGGAAGCCTCCAGGGTCGAAAGAGTAACGGTAAATTGATTTTTAATGCTTTGGGCCAGTGTTTTCAATCCATTTGAAGTTTCACGAATCCTTCCCCTTATTGAGGCCTGTTCAAATAGGATTCCAACCCCGGCATTGATATCCGGGTAGGTGGACCCTTTCCCGAAATAGTAGTCATCGAACTGCTCTTCAGAAAAATAATAGGACCCAATCTCGTCTAAAAACTGTGCGTGGTATTTTGCAATTTTACTGGTAAGCTCGAAGTTGCCAGCCGGTGTTAATGGATTATTTCTGTCAGGCACTCCGGGCTGAAAGAAGAAGCTGAAATTTGGTGATGATTCATGATGATCGGTCACTACATTCGGCTTCCACTCATGAAACTTAGAGATCCGGCCTCTGCTTTCCGGGTTCACCAGCAACAGGTAATCCCGATTCAAATCAAACCAGTAATGGTTCGATCTTCCACTGGGCCAGCCTTCGTAATACTGTCTGGAATTGTTATCGCCTGAAGCCAGGAAACTCTGATGCATGTTTGCCCAGGTGCTGTGCCTGGTGAACCCGTCAGGATTAAGGCACGGGTCAACAATGATAATGGTGCTTTCAAGCAAACTATCCATTGTATCGCCATTGGCTGCAGCCAGGTGATAGGCTGTTAGAACGGAAGAGTTAGTGGCACTCGATTCGTTCCCATGAACTCCATATCCCAGATTTACCACCAGAGGAACTCCCTCAATGGGGATATTTTCATCCGGGTTGGCAAATTGCAGGTGCAAGGCTTTTAATTCATCAAGCTTTTCCTGGTTATCCTCAGAGGTAAAAACCAGGTGAACCAAGGGTCGGTTTTCATAACTTCGGGCATACTCATAGATAATGGCCCGATCGGATATCCTGGCGATCTCTTTCATGTAATTCAATACCTGATCATGGGTCAGGTGCCACTGTCCTAAGGGTTGTTTAAAATACTGATCAGGAGCTGGAATCTCCTTGTTGTAGGTTACATCATCGGGCAAAAAAAAGTCCAACTTTTCCTGAGCACTGGACAATGATATCGCAAATACGACAAATAGGAGAGAGAAAATTCTTTTCATACTTATTTTGTTTCATGGGATATCGAGAACACTTTGAATGTTGTAAATATAACTGAAGTATCGTTACAACTATCCTGGTGGTTGAAGCCATACAGAAAATTGTTCTGAATCGAAAGAAATGATTTGTAACTTGGGATGGAAAATCACCTCCTGAACTACAATTATGAAAAAAACACTTTTGCTAATCGCAGTGCTTTTTGCATTTAATATTAATTATTCCGCAAAAGCCCAAACCAATTCCGGAGAACATAATTTTATAACGCATGCCGATGATTGCTTATCTGTCATGGAGCAGGCAGCTCTGAAAATGCAGGTCAAGGGAGTAGCAGTGGTCGCCTATATTCCTGGCGATTCATCCATCACATGGATTTCGAAGATGAAAGTGGTGGGCGCATTGTCCAATGAATCTGCAAACTACCTGGCTGTAGCTTACTCCAAAGCCGGGGAGATGGCCGAAACCTTTAAAGATAGCGGAAGTGGAATCAGAGAACCCAAGCTGGGAGAGTTCGGTTGGAAAGGCGGAGTCATCGAAAAAGTAAATGGGGGGTATATCCTGGCGACTTTCTCAGGAGCCACCGGTGAGCAGGATTTTGATATAGCCAACGTAGGTCTGGACCAGTTAAAGAGTGCATATTAACCAAAATATCTTCATACAATGAAAATCAGAAGTTTAATCTCCACGTGTTTTGCCATTGTTATAGCTTTTTCACTTACCGCACAACCCCGAAGGGAACTTGTGAAGGTCATTGTAACACCCAACCATGCCAACTGGACTTATGAAACTGGTGAGCAGGCAGAATTTTCAATCACCGTGTTAAAAAACAATGTACCACTGGAAGGGATTGAAATAAAGTATGTAATCCAACCCGAACTGGTGGAAATCTGGGATCAGGGAACCCTTATTTTAAAAAAAGGGTCAGTCAGCATAAAGGCTGATAAATTCAAGGAACCCGGTTTCCTCAGGTGCACAGCTACCGTGGAGGTGGATGGAAAGGAGTATTCCTCCTATGCCACAGCAGGCTATTCTCCAGAGGAAATTGAGCCCACCACCACCTTACCGTCAGATTTTGAATCGTTCTGGTCCAAAGGCAAGGAAGATCTCTCCAAGGTGCCTGTAAACCCGGTATTAACATTAATGCCCGAAAGGTGTACAGATAAGGCCAATGTATACCATGTGCAAATAGACAACATCAAAGGAAAGATTTACGGAATACTGTGCACCCCTAAAAAAGAGGGTAAATATCCAGCCATCCTTCATGTTCCCGGTGCAGGTATCAGGCCCTACTATGGAGATGTCTGGGAGGCAGAAGCTGGCTTTGTCTCATTTACCATTGGCATACATGGAATTCCCGTAAACCTTGATCAGAGTGTATATACCAATCTAATGCAGGGTGCATTAAACAGCTACTGGACTACAAATCTGGATGACAAAGACAGGGCTTACTACAAACGAGTCTATTTGGGATGTGTGAGAGCGGTAGATTTTATTGAAAGCCTGGAGTGCTTTAATGGTGAAGACATTGGAGTAACCGGGGGAAGTCAGGGGGGAGCACTTTCCATTGTAACAGCCGGATTAGACAGCAGAATAGATTACCTGGCTGCCTTCTATCCCGCTCTATGTGACTTAACCGGTTTCTTGCATGGTCGTGCCGGAGGCTGGCCACAGATCTTCAGGGATGACTATACCAATAAATCCGAAAAAGTAGAGACCTCAAAATATTTTGATGTGGTCAATTTTGCCCGATATGTAAAAGTGCCTGGCTGGTACAGCTGGGGATATAACGATAATGTTTGTCCCCCCACCTCCATGTATGCTGCATACAATGTACTTCCAGCCGAAAAAGAGATCCATATTTTTCAGGAAACCCAACACTGGACCTTCCCCGAGCAGCAGAAGCTGAAAAACGAATGG
>JAOZUK010000518.1 GCA_029938715.1 Bacteroidales bacterium
CAATATCTCAGGGGTGGGAATCTCTCCCACCTCTCCCAGTGCAATTGGTTTTCCTCCTCCCAATTCAATGAGCTCATCATGGTGTGATTGTTTATAATCGTTCCGGTATACATCTCCGGCAAGAATATCAACATATTCATTTCCGGGATAAAAATCAGCATAGGGCCAAGCTTCATCGTTGAGTCTGTCACGAGGGGCATTGGGGTTCCATACCCAGATCAGGTTATTCAGCTTATGGTGATTGGTATAGTAATCATACATCATAATCCAGAGCCGCTTAAACCCATCATCTCCTTTTTGATTACACCACCAGAACCAGACTCCGTTCATTTCGTGGTAGGGTCTCCACAACACCGGAATATCCAGATCGCGAAGCTGCTTCAGATATCCGGCAATCTTGTCGGCATCTTCCTTCCATGCGAGATTAAGCGGAGTTCCCTCAGTCACCAGTTCATTCCACTGCTCTGCAGAAGGACGGTTTTCCATGGCCCAGATAGAAGATCCTTCACAACAATCCCCGTCGGTCGGGAAGCAACCGTGCCACATTAATGTGATTATATGACCCTCTGCATATCGCTCCTTGATCTCGTCAATTAATTGATCGCGGGCCTCCTCCATGGATATATCCAGGAATTCAAACGGAGTTCTGGGTGCCGTTAAATTCAATGGTCCGCAGTGCTGAAATTTTTTTGCCGTCTCTCCTTTGGCACACCAACTGAAGTCGGAACCCCAGACAATGGCCTTTTTACCTGTTAAATCTTCAAGTTGGTTTGTGTATTCAGATCCTTTCCCACAGAAATTGTGTTGGCCGGAAAGGGTGTGTTTTCCATTTATCTCCTGAATAAAACTGAACAATTTGACTGCCTTCTTTGAAGCATTGGGGTTGGTCAGTTTTGGTTGTTCAGTTGCTGAACAAGAACAGATTAGGAGTCCCGGGAAGAGTACACCAAATATTTTAATTAGGTTCATGGTTTAAGTTTTTCAAGTTTAATACTTTCTCTCCTTCGCATAAAGAAATTGACTGACCCTGGTATTTAAAAGTTCCCTTCATCCCCTCAGGTAAATTGATTGTTGCTTTTAAGCCTCTCCTGCCTGCTTCATATTTCACCGAAATACGTCCCATCGGATGTGGCATGGATGTTTCAATAGCCGTGAGATTGCCTAAATGGGGTTCAATTAAAACCGTGTTGAAACCAATCTCACCAGGTTTAATACCGCAAACTGTACTCAACAAAAAGTAAGATGGATGTGCGCTCCATGCATGGCAATCGGAACGGTCATGCACAGCAAAACCAGTTTCGCCAAATGTGGTGTGGCCACGATCAAGGAAATTATACCAGAACTCCAGGTTATCGAGGAACAAATCTTCCTGACCGGTCTTCTGCATGGCCTTAAAAAGAAAGAATGCAAAATATGAACTGACCACTTCATCAAATTCGTTGTATGTAAGGATTCGTTTCAATAATTCGGGTTGAATGGCAGTATCAACCACATCACAGAGAATGGCCATTAAATTGGTATGTTGAGAAAAGACCTTTTGACCAGGATAATCGGAAAACAATTGCTCATCATCATCCCAACAAGTGCTATAAATACCATTTTTTAATCCTGTTGCAACATGATGCCACTTTTCTGCTTTCTCTGTTTCTCCAAGTTGTTTGAAAAGATATACGGCGCAATCCAGGGTATGGGCGTAATAGAGAGTCAGTAAAGCTGACTGCTCTATCTCCTTCTCCTGGTTAGCCCCCGGGACACGGCCCCTGTGGCTGCTCCAGTCAATGAAATTCTGATTTTTAACTGTGCCAATTATACCGGTTGACTCATCCAGATGCCGTTCATAAAACTCCAGTATCTTTTCCATGGCTGGAACAAATTGTTTGATCCATACACTATCACCACGCACTAAAAAATAGTCATGCAACCCTTGTATCCAGGCCATGGACCATGATCCCATATCAAAACCAAACCGGGAGGGATAAGCGGACTTAAGCAAGCCTGTTTCGTTATTTACTGACTGGGGGTAAAGTCTCATAACCTCACGAAACAGGCGGTCATCGGTTGAATTATATAACGAGACAGCAGCGATTGGACGGTTATCACCCCCGTAGCTAAGTTGCTCATAAAATGGGGTATCGTAATAGGTCTCACCCGAACACATCCTGAATGTGCGAAGTCCCAT
>JAOZUK010000519.1 GCA_029938715.1 Bacteroidales bacterium
CCGGGTTGCTCTCGGTGAACACCGGCCTCCCGCTCAATTTCCCAATCCTGCAGTGGAAACCCTACATTATTGGAGGAGGCAAAGTCGATGCTATGGGTTGGAGGCATTCCTTTTCTGTGACTGTTTAACCTGGCTACCGGCATGCCGGCCAGCACAGCATCCCTGCTTCTGAGTTGATTTAAAACCTCATTCAGTCCGTATACACTCTGATTCACCACATCGGTGTGATAACTGTACCTGTAGGGAGCGCTGAATTTTATCAGTGGCTTAAGTTTTTGTACCCCTCCTTTTGAGTAGCCGTAAATATCAAATTCTTCAAATTGCTCCGGTGCATTGCCTGTCAGTCTGAAAAATTCAAAAATGGAAGAGACATGCTCTACATCAAAGGAAAGAGCAGCTAACTTTTCATTGAGATTATCAAACCTGCTGGTTCTAAAATAGTAATGATAGAGCAGGACCTCTCCGGACCTGACCGACTCCCCTGGCAATTTCTGCCCAAGATTTACGCGCACTGTACTGCCCTGAAGGTTGAAATTCTTAATGATGGGTTGGAGCACAGTTGATGTGCTTGCCGAAGTGAGCGGACCAATGGATTGCTCCGTACTTTCAGCCAGTGAGGTAAAGGGCTTGCGAACAATCTGAATGGTATAATACTCCTCATTATCAATATCTGGTAAGGCATAAGAGATACCTGAAGCTTCTGCTGTAATTTCGCTCTCCAGAGGGTCACCACCGGAAACAGGTCTAAATCTTGCCATATAGACAAATTCCTGATGGTCCACGATTCGTTCAAACAGATAGCGCTGACTCCTGTTCCACTTGATGAGCCCTTTTGATGCGTGGGCTTCTCCTTTTAAGAAATAGACCTGATCGATAAGTGGATAGGTAAAATCTATAACCTCATCCACAAGCACATCGGGTCGCGGACCGGTGGTAAAGAAAATCGTTCTGTTGTCTTCCCATGTTCTGCCATTGTCGCTCACCAAACGATGTGACCCATCAGGAAAATATTCATAAGCCTGGACAATGATTTGAACTTTAAACCTGCTGTAAGCTTCAAATGCTTCGGGATCGGCTAAAACAAACGTAGCAATGGTATTGGTTTCATTAAACTCGAAAGTACCCGGAACAGATCTGTTGCTTCCCTGCACATTGTCTAAAACAAATTGTTTAATAAAAGGTCTGAATACCCTTACTGCATCTGGCTCGTCGTCCAGCCCGGCAGGTATCTCAATGATTCTGTCCACCGGCAGGTTGAATGAAACCGAAGGAGTAATAAATACGCTGATACCGGAAGAAGCGTCCGCGGGCAATATGTCAGCTATAAAATCAATGCTGCTTAATGGGTTTTCATCCACTGGAGAACACTTCTCCCCAAGGATCACCTTGAAGTTGCACTGACCCTCCACAAGACCATTTAATATGCTGTAGTACAATCCTGCCCTGCCTTCAGCCCATGTGGGATTGGGGAATCCTCCCCGCAGAGATATGGCCGCCGCCAGTTCAATGATGGGAAATTCGCCCTTTATGAAAAAGAGATCCACCCCTACACCCATCTCTCCACGCATACCGGCATAGATCTGACCCATGGCATACCAGTTGTTTATTCCGGGGCTTTCTCCTGACTCAAAACAGACCCTTGCAGGATCTTCATTCACAAGAATATCAAAGCCAAACATCGCCTCCAGTTCTGCGTAGAATATGGCAAAATCAAAGCGTGTTTCGATATGAAAAGAGGTTCCGAAGGCAAAACCTTTGGCAGTGGACATTTTCATTTCATCTACCACGGACCACTCTCTGGATGAAACATTTGATGGATTTACTGCTCCGCCATTCAGCTCCCTCTGGCTGGGACCGTAGACCAGGTTTGCAATAAATTCGGGTAGGGGAGGGAGTCTGCGTGGCACACCATGCCCTACCATAAAATAGGAATCCATCCTGGCTTTCAGGATGTGCAGGTCAACTTCAAGTCCGCCCCGGCTCTCTGGTTTACCCATGTAGTAATACCATATATCGTCCTGTACTAAAAATTCGGCGTATACAAAGCGGTTTCCGGCATCAATGCCATGAAGCATCTCACCAAAATCCACATAGAGGGCAAAATTTCCCTCCACCCTTTCCGATCCATCGCCGGGATTCACATAGGCAAAATGCACGGTGGCCCATAT
>JAOZUK010000193.1 GCA_029938715.1 Bacteroidales bacterium
AAGAAGGATTTTACCCAGTGTTTTTACAAGGCCATTGATCCCCTTATTCTTTAATATCATCATTGACATGGCCACCAGCATGATTCCCACACCGGTTAAAATACCTGGTATATATCCGGCAAGGAAAAGTGCGGTAATGGATACACCTCCGCTGGCCAGGGAGTAGATGATCAGGATATTGCTGGGAGGAATGCTAAGACCGGTAGTGGCGGAAGTGATGTTCACCGCGGCACTAAAATTCTCATCATAGCCCTCTTTTTTCATTTCCGGCCCCATGATGCTTCCAATGGCAGAAGTTGCAGCTGCCGCTGAACCCGAAATTGCTCCAAATAACATGTTTGCAATCACATTCACAAATGCAAGTCCGGCCGGAAGCTTGCCAACCAGTACCCTGGCGAAATTGATCAGCCTCAGGGCAATTCCACCCCTGTTCATGATCACCCCTGCCAGGACAAAGAAAGGTATGGCCAGGAGGGCAAAGCTGTCCAGTCCGGTTGCCATACGGTGTGCAAAGGTGGTCAATGCAGGAAGCGTATCAATGGACATGAGCATGGTCAGAATGCCGGCGATACCTATGCTGAAGGCAATAGGAACACCAATGGCAAGGAGGATGACGAAACTGAGAACGAGGACAAGAACTTCCATACTATTTTGCCTTTTTTAATTCAAGAATGTGAAACAGCTCGTAAAACATAATGATGAGACCGCTAATGGGAAGAATAACGTAGACGTAGCCAAGGGGAAGCTGAAGGGCTGCCGATTTCACTTCCAGAACGAAACGCGTATACATAAGTATAATCCCCCCAACTACCATCACTGAGAGGGCAAAGAGGAAGACCAGGATATGAATCAGTATTTGAAGACGTTCTTGTCGGACAGGGGGAGATTTCTGCAGGAGGATATCTATGGCCAGATGCTCCTTTTTCCCGGATACATAGGCTGCACCCAGGACCCCAACCCAAATGAGCAGGAATCCTGCAAGCTCATCCGTAAATGAGCTCGGAGATGAAAGGAGATAACGGCTGAACACCTGCCACAGGACATCCACTACCAGCACCGATACCAGGATAACCAGGAAGATTTCCAGCACCCTGTTTAACTTTTTCTGAAACTTTATCATATTGAGTTCTTTGTACTATTCCACGGCTTTAATACGGGTAATCAGGTCGTAAATCAATTCATTGTCGCTGTAGGATTCAAGCAGCTCTTCAACCTTTGCAGCGAAGGGTTCCTTATCCGGGTAGTTGATTATTACTCCGGCTTCCTGAACAATCCGTAGTGACTCCTTTTCTGATTTCGCCCACAATTTCCGCTCCACTTCAACGGATTCATCGGCCGCCTGCTGCAACCAGAGTTTCTCCTGGTCGGTGAGCTTATTCCAGACCTTCTGACTGATGATCAGTACATCAGGAACCATGGTATGCTCATTCAGACTGTAATATTTGCACACTTCGTAGTGGTGACTGGTATAAAAGCTGGGGGGATTATTTTCAGCTCCATCCACAACACCGCTCTGAAGCGCTGTGTAAAGCTCACCCCAGGATATTGGGGTAGGGGAGCCACCCTGGGCCTTCACCATCTCCATGGCAGTGATGCTTTTCATTACCCGGATTTTGAGCCCTTTCAGGTCATCCGGTGTATTTATGGGTTTATCGATGGTGTAAAAACTCCGGCTGCCGGCATCGTAGAAGCAAAGCCCCCTGATCCAGAAGGGTTCGGTGCTGAGGAGTAACTCATCTCCTATTTCGCCGTCCAGCACTTTGAATGAGTGCTCACGTGATCTGAAGACATAGGGAAGCCCCAGCACTTTAAATTCCTCGGTGAAACTTTCCATCACGGCAGCAGATACTTTTGTGATTGCCAGGCTGCCAATCTGTAGCAACTCTACGCACTGTTGTTCCGATCCCAGCTGTCCACTGGGGTAGATATCAATGGTCATATTGCCATCGGAAATCTCTTTGCACCGGTCTGCCATGAAAACCATTGCCTCATGCACCGGGTGAGAGGGATCAAGGCCGTGGGCAAGCTTTAAGGTGGTCCCTTGCTGAACAGTATTACAGCTGCTTAAGGCAAGGAGCAGCATCAAAATTAAGCCAGAATACTTCATGGACAAAAAGGGTATTAAACTCTGATTTTTTTAATGATCTCCACCGATTCTCTGGACAGGCTTTCAAGCTTAGCGAAGTCCTTGTTTTTGATAATCTCTTTGGAGATGAGTTGTGATCCCATACCCACACAGAAAGCTCCTGCATTGAACCACCTGGCAAGGTTCTCCTCGGTGGGGCTTACGCCCCCTGAAGGCATGATGTTTGACCAGGGGCAGGGACCCAGGTAGGCTTTCAGGAAATCAGCTCCTCCCACTGTGGGACCGGGGAACAGTTTGACCACTTCAGCACCCAGCTCTTCTGCTCTGTTAATTTCAGAGGCTGTGGCGCAGCCTGGAATCCAAAGAACCTTCCGGCGGTTACAAACGCGCGCCATATCTTCATTCAGCAGGGGCGAAACAATAAATTTGGCCCCAAGCTGCATGTATATGGAACAGGTTCCAGGCTCAACGACGGTACCTACTCCCAAAACCAGATCGGGCATTTCTTTCCGGGCCCACTTTACGAGTTTGGCAAAAATTTCATGTGCGAATTCGCCCCGATTGGTAAATTCAAAGATATTCAGGCCTCCACGGTAACAGGCAGAAACAACATCTTTCATCAGGTCAATATCCGGGCTGTAATAGAGGGGGATGGCTCCCGTTTCTCTCATTGCAAGTGCTACGTCCAGTCTTTTCATAAGTATGTGTACAATCGATTGCGCAGATAAAAGTAAAGATAATTTCATGAAGATAAAAATAAGAGGATTGTCAAATCACAAAATTGTTAAAAACCCTAGATCCTCGTTTTATATGGTCTAAATTAGATTAGCATTATTAAATCCAAATAAAGATAGCCCATGAAAAACCACAGCAGTTTATTGATGATTGCCGCAATATCGATTTTGATCAGTTCATCGTGTAAAAAGGAAGATCCCGATGGCCCCGATGATCCCAATGCACCTCATGCTTGTTTTGTGGTTCCCAGCGAAATTTCAGCAGGCATACCGGCTATATTCAATTCATCCTGTTCTGAAAATTCCACCTCTTTTTCATGGGATTTCGGCGATGGAGGAAGCTCCAGCGATGCCAATCCCAGTCATACCTATACTGGGGCAGGTTCTTTTAATGTAGTACTCACGGTCACTGATGATACAGGGGAAACTGACGAAATGACTACCTCTGTTGCAGTAATGGCACCTGAATTTATAGAGCACTCAGGAAGAATCACTTCTGATGAGATCTGGATCGAGGGTGTACATATTATTATCGGCGACGTGATTGTGGATGGAGCTACACTTACAATTGAGCCAGGTGCCATCATCAGATTCAATTCAGGCACCTCACTTTATCTGGGGTACCAAGCCAGTCAAGCCGGAGCTACACTAATAGCAAATGGTACTGCCGATAAAATGATCACTTTTACTTCTTCTGCGGCAACAAAAACTGCAGGCGACTGGGACTACATCTGGTTTGATGAGGGTGCATCCAAAATTTCGAGTATGCAATATTGCACGGTTGAATATGGAGGCGGATATAGTGACAGGTATGGAGCGATCCATATAGCAGAAAGTGCGGTTTCCATCAGTAATTCTACGATCAAACTATCTGAATCCTATGGAATTTCACTTGAAGAAGATGGGTATTTTGAAGCCTTCAACAATAATTTGGTGGAGCAAAATATATCAAGTGCTATAAGCATTCAATCGAATTATACCCATACCATTGGTGAGGGTAATACCCTGATGAGTGAGAAGGGAATCTCAGTAAAGGGGGGCGACCTGGAGATGGCTGATGTGACCTGGTTGAAACAATCCACTGCTTATGTAATTGAAGGTGACGTTTACGTGGGTTCCACTTCCGGGACTTCACTTACGCTTGCTCCCGGTGTAGAAATCCGCATGGGTTTGGGAACTGCCATATACTTTGGAAGAAGTAATACTTTTGGGACGCTGACCGCCGTGGGGACAGCTGGAGATCGAATAATGATTACCTCTAATGCACAAGAGGGTTCTAAATCGGCTGGTGATTGGGATTATTTATATTTTGATCCTGGAGCCGGTACAAGTTCAACACTGGCATTCTGTGATATTGAATATGGTGGGGGGTATAGTTCCAGTTACGGGATGATATACCTGAATGGATCAGGAATATCTGTTACAAATTCTAACATAAGCAATTCTGAAACAGAAGGAATCTCCCTGAAAGACGATGCCATACTCACTGAATGCTCTGACAATGTATTTGAAGACAACACAACCTTTCCCATTAAGATATACGCTAATTACGCACATACAATAGGAACAGGGAATTCTTTTAATACGGGTCCGGGTATTCTGCTGAGAGGCGACCAAATCGAGCAGGCGGATGTTACCTGGCTCAAGCATGAGGTCCCATATATACTGGACGGGGACATGGAACTTGGCAGTAGTTCTGGCTCTAAACTGACCATTGAACCGGGAGCTACTGTGAAATTCACCAGTGGGAGTTGGTTTAGGGTAGGAGCTACTAATGGTACCTTTGGGGTTCTGGTGGCTGATGGCGAACCTGAGAACATGATCACTTTTTCATCCGCTGCTCCAGCTGGTTTTGAGTCAGCAGGTGACTGGGATGGCATCTGGTTCTATGATGGTTCCGGCAATGGCAATATCCTGGATTATTGCAATATCTCTGACGGAGGGGGGTACACCAACAGTTCAGGAAACCTTACTATACAAAATGCGGCTGCAGGGGTGCCTGTGATCTCCAACTGCCAGATATCAAACTCTGCAGCGTGGGGAATATACGTGAAGAGCGGAACAAGTCCCACCTTGACGGATAACAATTTTGTAGACAATGCTTTAGGAGATATAAGTCCTTAGAGCAGCACTTCATACATAAGCGACTGGGTCCAGCGTTCTGCCTCTGCTTTAAGAAACTCTGAAACCTCCTTGCGTGATGCCCACCTGGGATCCTCCTTTTCCCACAGTGCATAAAACCTGTAGGGAACCGGATCATCTGGATGAGCTTCCAGCACCACATAATAGGTCTGAGTGATCCCTTCCCCTTCATCTTTTGTGGCACCATAGGTTTTCAGGAATATGGACGGAACGATCAGAGCCATGGCCAGCCGACTGGTATCCTCTGCCTGAAAATCATGTGTAAAGAGGCCTGTGTAATTGCTGTCGAGGTTGAGTACATAGAGGCTGTCACTCTTCATATTGACAATCCCGGTAACCAGAGACACTTTCTGATCACTTCCTCCATATGAAACCAAACCCTGGTAATAGTGCCGGCCGGCTATGATTTCAACCTGGTGGTTCACATCCAATTTGATATCATCTAACCTCCAGTCAGAATAGGATAAATTGAAGCGGCTATGTAGCGGACCTTCAATTACTACATTGTAACTTCCCGAACCATTGTCACCCACCCGGTAGATGGAATTCTTATATAAATAGCCTATGGCCCCTGAGCCCAGACTGGTTCCAACTTTTAAAATATCCATTCCCCAGCTATCAGGTTCATGATAACTTGGCATTCCAGCAATCCCTACACTGTCGAGGACCATCTCTGAGGTAAGTTTCCCAAAAATATCCATGCCATTGCGCTGATCCAGGTAGTTTCGGAACCCTACCTTATCGTTCTCCCAGGCTGGACCCTCCATTTGATAAGCTGCCCCTGTCCTTCCTGCATAGTTATGAAATGAGACTCCCTCCAGCCTGGATGCTTCTAGCCGTTCAGGATATCCGGTTTCAACGGCTCCAAGTCGAAGGTTGGTCCGGATTTTAAAGGTGGGGTACTCTTCAGGTAAGAGAAAGGCCAGGTTCACGATCTTCTGACTGGAGGGTTCCATGTCAATCAATGCAAATAGTTCATCCCACTCACCGTCACCATCCAGATCATCCACCTGGGAAGGGATAAATTCCCCGGTCCCGTTTTTCAGAGCCGGCCATTGCCCTGAAGGTATTTCAGTCCAACCAGAGATGGCTTGTCGGGAAAGAAGGATTATTGCATCTGGTCGTGACCGATCCATGGTATTGGTGACTTTAATCCGAATACCTGCCTGCTGTGTATTACAGGAATAGATAATGCCTGATAAGATCAGGAAAACAAATGCGGTTTTTTTCATCACTGAATTATTGAAATTAATTTTCGTTGGAAGGTTTACCAATGGTGGCCAGAATACCGCCATCCACGTATACTACCTGTCCATTTACAAAATCAGCTGCTTTGGACGCCAGGAATACAGCTGTACCTGCCAGATCTTCCGGATCACCCCACCTTCCTGCTGGAGTACGGTGAATGATAAATTCATTAAAAGGGTGACCATCCACCCGGATAGGAGCAGTTTGATCTGTAGCAAAATATCCCGGACCTATGCCATTGATCTGGATGTTGTATTTGGCCCATTCAGTGGCCATGCTCCTGGTAAGCATTTTTAGTCCACCTTTGGCAGAAGCATAGGCTGAAACAGTATTTCTCCCCAATTCACTCATCATGGAGCACATATTGATGATTTTCCCATAACCACGTTCAACCATTCCTTTTGCAACAGTTTTCGACATGATAAATGGACCGGTAAGATCAATATCAATTACCTGCCTGAACTCCTCTGCCTTCATTTCAAGGATGGGAATTCTTTTAATAATCCCGGCGTTGTTAACAAGGATATCGATGGGGCCCACCTCTTTTTCCATGACAGCGATGACCTGTTCCACTGCCTTTTCATCTGTTACATCAAGCACATAGGTATGTACTTTAATTCCATTCTCCGCATACTCTTTTTTTGCAGATTCCAGTTTTTCGGGAAGTACATCATTCACTATAATTGTTGCTCCGGCATTGGCCAGGCCTGTGGCTATAGCCATCCCAAGGCCATGAGTACCCCCTGTTACCAGGGCTGTTTTCCCGGTTAAATCGAATAAATTAACTGACATATCGTCAATGGTTTTGATTGGTTATAAAAAATCTTCTCTGACCGGTGTAAAGCTGTCTATGATCCTCACCACCTTTGTTAATGTCTTGACCGTATGAGGAATACCAGAAGGAATGGCAAAGAGGTCACCCTTAACCAGTTTTTGTTCTCCAATTCCCTCCATATATAGGATTAGCTCCCCTTCAGCTATATAGGATACCTGTTCATGTGGATGGTTGTGGAACGGATCAGGAACTTCTGCCGGTCCGTTAGTAAACTCTACCACAACAATCATCAGGTGGTTTGTATGGATCAATTTTCTTCTTAATCCGGGTGCTACCGGGGTCCACTCGGAGGAGGAATCAAGTAAAATATGTTCTTCTATCATCTTATTTATCGCAGTTCATTGGGTTGGAAAATGTCCATATCCCCGTAGTCCAGATTCTCTCCGGCCATGCCCCAGACAAAGATGTAGTTGCTGGTTCCAGCAGCCGAGTGTATGGACCAGGGAGGCGAGATTACTGCCTGTTCATTCTGCATCCATATATGTCGGGTCTCTTTAGGATCACCCATAAAGTGGCAGATGGCCTGTCCTTCGGGCACTTCGAAGTAGAAGTAAGCCTCCATTCTTCGGTCATGCAGGTGGGGTGGCATTGTATTCCAGACGCTGCCTGGTTTCAGTTCGGTCATTCCCATCTGAAGCTGACAGGTTTCCACCACTGAATTTACCAGCAGTTTATTAATTCTCCTGGCATTGGATTGCTCCAGGGCTCCCATTTCAACCAC
>JAOZUK010000520.1 GCA_029938715.1 Bacteroidales bacterium
ACGAATTTGCAATAGATGCCGGTTACTCGCGGCTCTTTACCGATAATTTTTCCGGAGGTATTGCCTTCCGATTTATCCGCTCCGACCTCACCAGTGGACAGAGCACCTCCGACGGACAGGAGACCAAGCCGGGTGTTTCCGTAGCCGCTGACCTGGGATTCTATTACCAGAACGATATTGATGTGGGGACAAGCGATGGCCAGTGGGCCGCAGGGGCCTCCATCACCAACATGGGTACGCCTGTCTCCTATACAGCTGATGCCACTAAAACCCCCATACCCACCAACCTGAGACTGGGTGGCAGATTTACTTACAACATTGACGATTACAACTCCATCTCGGTGATGGCCGACCTGAATAAACTGCTGGTTCCAACTCCTCCCGTAGTGGATACCGATACCGTCACAGGTGACCTCTATGTGGTTCGTGGCAAGGAGCCTCCCGGATCGGTGATCACCGGAATGTTCCAGTCCTTCTATGATGCCCCGGGAATACCCCGTGGTGATGGCACTTACAGTGTGGCCGGAGAAGAATTCCATGAAATTGCCTATAGCATTGGTACCGAATACTGGTACAGGGAGCAGTTTGCCATCCGTGCAGGTTATTTCAACGAGCATTCCACCAAAGGAAACAGGAAATATTTTACCGTAGGAATAGGGCTTAAGCTAAATGTATTTGCACTGGACTTCTCCTACCTGGTTCCCACCAACGGACAAAACAGTCCCCTGGCCAATACCCTGCGCTTTACACTGGGGTTTGACTTTGCGGACCTGTAATCAATCCCATGAACTTCCGGATCGGCTTCGGTTATGATGTACATCGCCTACAGGAAGGGATCCCCTTCTGGCTGGGGGGTGTAAAGATTGAACATCATCAGGGAGCACTGGGACATTCAGACGCCGATGTACTGCTTCATGCCATATGCGATGCACTGCTGGGCGCTGCCGCCCTGGGCGACATCGGCGAACACTTTCCCGACACCGATCCTGCTTACAAAGGCATATCCAGTTCCATACTTCTTCAGCGTACCATCCAACTGATTCGTTCAAAAGGGTACGAGGTTGGAAATATTGATACCACCGTATGTTTACAGACCCCAAAGATTAAGCCCTATATCCCGGAAATGAGAACGCAGATTGCCCAACTTATGAATGTGAGCGAAGAGGTGGTATCTGTAAAAGCAACCACCGAGGAGAAGCTCGGATTCACGGGCCGACAGGAGGGCATCTCCGCCTATGCAGTGGCACTGATCAGATAAGCACTATTGCCGGGTTAGGCAGAATGGTTATCTTTGTTGTTAATCATATCACAGAAAATATTTTGGCCGACGAAAGAATTACATTGGTCCTGGGCGCAAGCCCCAACCCGGTCCGGTTTTCACACAAAGCCGTGAAAAGCCTGTTGCGTCATGACAAGAAAGTGGTGGCCGTTGGGTATAAAAAGGGCGAGATTGTAGATGAGGAGATTCTGGTGGGGCAACCCCACATTGAAAACATACATACAGTCTCCATATACATGGGTTCTTCCAGGCAATCGGATTATTACGACTATATCATCTCACTGAAACCCAAACGGGTGATCTTCAATCCCGGAACCGTCAATCCCGAATTCATGGGCCGCCTGAAAAATGAAGGAATCGAGCCTGTAAGTGAGTGCATGCTTGTGATGCTCAGTGACGATGAGTTTTAAAGTTCTCTGGCATGGAAGGCAATGATAACTTTGGAGGGAAAGAATACTTTGGAGGGAATGCCGGTTTGGAGGGCCTGGAGACCATCAACAATCTGGACCTGCTCAATCATACCATCAAGGAACAAAAAGGAGTGGTGCTCTACTTCTCCAACGAAGCCTGCTCGGTATGCAAGGTACTAAAGCCCAGAGTAAAAGAGCTGGTGGATGAAGCCTATCCCCACATGAAACTCTATTACATCGATACCCAAAATAGCCCCCTGATTGCCGGTCAGCACAGGGTATTTACCATTCCCACCATCCTTATCTTCTTTGAAGGCAGGGAACACACCCGGCTAAGCCGCAACATTGGCATGCACCAGTTGGAAGAGGCCATCTCCCGGCCCTACCAGATGGTGTTTGAGGATTGAAATTCTACGAGTGGCCTACACCTCCCACAATGATCATTTCACCGACCTTAGAGATTCTTCAACAACTCATC
>JAOZUK010000052.1 GCA_029938715.1 Bacteroidales bacterium
TAGTGAAGTATGAAACCTGGCCATCCTTCTCCCACTTGCGTCCGCGAAGGTTGAAGGATACCTTGATGGTATCATCCACATTGAATTGATCCAGCATAGCACATTTATCCTGGGTGGATTGGAATTTGATTAAGTCAACAAATTCGTAACCGGTGTTGCCAGTTGATTTGATTTCAATGACAAATTCGCGTTTCTGAAAACGATCAGAGACCTTCTGGGTTTCGAATTTTTCTGCCAGACGGCCGTTTATCTCGAAGCTCATATTAAAAGTTGTTTTACAGTTAAGGAGTAAATTTAAAAATTGTTTTTTATAGAAGAATAGCCAAAACCCAGATCTTTATGATCAATAAAAAAGGCTGTACGCATTGGCGAACAGCCTTTTTTTATCTTCATGTTTTGTCTTATTCTACACTAAGTAGCTGAATCTTAAAGATAAGAACCGAGTTTCCTGGAATCGGGCCGGAATCTCTTGGGCCATATCCAAGATTTGAAGGAATATAGAGCATATAGGTCGATCCTGCGGTCATTAACTGAAGACCTTCAGTCCATCCGGGGATAACACCATTTAATGGAAACGAGATAGGCTCTCCTCCATCAAAATTGCCGTCAAATACTGTTCCGTCAATCAATGTACCCTCATAATAAACTGATACAGTAGATTCTGCTGTTGGTCTGGTGCCATCTCCTTCGGTCACAACTTCATATTGTAAACCAGATGCTGTGGTTGTAACACCTTCTCTTATTCCATTATCTTCAAGGTAGGTAATTCCTTTTTCTATGTTTTCCATTGAGGCTACTTCAGCTTTTGCTGCCTGTATGTCGGAAATGGCCACATTCAGATCACGGAATACAGATTGAGCAGTCATGATATCGAAAGCAGATGAATCGTCTACTACCTGTGCAATACCTGCATTGATTAATTCTGCATCAACCTCCCAGGGAGCTTCAACAAGGCTATAGCCCATGTTTAAACCAAGAAAATAGTTCAGAGAGTCATCCTGGTTGTTCATGGTTATTTGACCTTCGGATTTGATGCCTGTAGTACCAGACCCGATAAAGTATCCTACGGCCAGTGCTGCAACCGCTACTACTGCAAGTGTAATGATTTGTTTGTTATTCATTTGATTGTTTGTTTTTAAAAATGATGAGGCGAAGATATAAGAAATAGTTCAGACCCCACAATTAAATTCTGATTGCTCTGATCATCTCCCATTTTCCTGGAGGGCCGGGTATCTTTTCAACGTTGAACCCACAGGTTTTCAGTGCTCTGCGCACAACTCCTTTTGAGGAGTAAGTGACCAGGACAGCTCCAGGGTTTGACAGATCAGCAATTTTTGAGAAAATATCGTCAGTCCAGAGTTCGGGTTGCTTTTCAGGAGCAAAGGCATCAAAGTATATTAGGTCAAACCGACCCTCTGGCTTCATATTCCTAAAATCTGACTGCTCTTTATAAATAGTAAAGTTCGCCATCAGGCTGACATTCTGTCCCCAGGGGGTCTGGTGCATCTTTTGAAGAATCCCTTCAGGAACACCATCCATTAGCATTTCATAATTTAATCTGGAGTATTCTGATGAGGTCAATGGATATTTTTCCACCGCATGATAGTGTATCATGACACCCGCTTTTATACTTTCACGAAGTGTTAATATAGAGTTCAGGCCTGTACCGAACCCAATTTCCAGAATTCGGATGGATGTCTTATTAACCTGTTTAAATCCATGATTGATAAACACATGTTCCGATTCTTGCAGGGCTCCATGCATGGAATGATAGGATTCATCAAGTTCGCTCAGGTAAAATGTATGAGAGCCATCTTCAGTTAGTTGCAGCAATCGGTTCATAGTGAATTCTTGCCCGGCAAGTACTCATTAAAAATCTTATCCATTGATTTAAACAAATTATAGGGAGCCTTACTATGTATACCCTCTATCTGTTTGATTAATTGAGCGATTTTATTCCGCTGGGTACTCTCTTCGTGAGGACAGCTCTTCTCCACTTTTACCAGGTCGTTTAAAGCAGCATACTCTTCCAGCAGTCGTTCATCCAGATCCATCAGAGGCCTGATAAGCTTCAATCGTCCTTCAAACATATTCAGGGAGTAGGGCAGAGAACTGATGGAGCCATGGTAGATCATATTGAGCAGGAGGGTTTCAACGGCATCATTGCGGTGATGCCCCAGGGCCAGTTTGTTGCAATCCAATTCTTTAGTAAGGTTAAACAATTCCTTTCTCCGGTTCCAGGAACATATAAAACAGGCACTTTTTGAGGTGTCTTTTTCCAGATCCGGTTCAATGGTCATGTAATGTAATGGCACCTCCAGTTTTTCACAAAATAGATTCAACTTTTCTTTGTCTATCTGATACCCAATTCCTGTAGCCTCCACATGGGCAGCTGTGAGTCCGAAATCAAAAGGAACAGCTGCTTTTCTTTCCACCAGAGCTTCCAGCAAAATCATGGAATCCTTTCCTCCAGAAAGTCCTACCAGCACATGATCGCCCTCTTCGAAAAGAGAATGATCCCTCATGGTGGTCCCCACCTTGCGGCAGATCTTTTTAAATAATTTTTCAGTTTGTACCCGTTCGGGGGATTTATTCATTGTGCCTGATTCTTAACACATGCTTTCCTGTGGTTACAAACTTACAGAAAAGAGAGATGCCCAAAATAGCGAGGCGTATGAAAATCAGGGGTCGGTGATAGTACGGGCTTCCACGAAAGGTAGTGAGGCTTCTTTAATTTGTCGCCACATTTGTAAAAGTTGCCATACCCATCGGTCCCTGAAAGGTTGGTTATGGCAGAGTGGGAGAGGACCTCTAAAGGAATCTTTATCTGAATATTCCAGGGAGTATTATTCTGCTTGTTGTCAAAAGGTATACGACCCAGGGAAGGGGTTGTCTCTACCTTGGAAAGAAGAGATTCAGACAGTCTTTCTCTCTGATTTCGATCTGGCCCATATGCTCCAAGCACCGTGCCAATGGCATTGATCTCGAAATTGTAGTAGTTGTGTTGATCAGCCTCCAGTGAAAGAAAAAACTCCACACAACTATCTTCCCAGACCGACGAATTAATATCCGTATTAACCGCTCTTACCTCCTTCTCCACCACCTCATAAAACAGATAGATGGATGATCCGTCATGACGGATGGAGAAAGCCACTTTAGTACCCCCACCTGGCACCCAGTTTTGATGAGCAATGAGGTGTTCTCCTTTAAGGGGAGAAAATCCGGAACCAGCCTCAATTTTTTCAATCAGCATCATTGGATCATGAAAGGTTCTTAATGATCATCTTCAACTCCTCAAATTTGGATTCCCCATCCTGGGTAAGCTTAAACTGGGCTCTGGCCCTGACCAGGTTGTGCTCCGGATGCTTAACTTTATAGTAGGTGTCTCCATCGAGGTAATCAATCAGGAAACGTACCGCTTGCATATATGGAAACAATAAACCTCCGTATAGGAGTGCATCCTTTTCGGTATCCGAGAGAATATCCCTGGTGGAGTCCAGAAAACCGGAGGCGAAAGCTTCAAAGAGTTCCACATCCATGGTGACCCTGTCAAGGTTGTCATCATCCTCTTCCCCGGTATTGGTCAACGTCCGGATACCATCTCCAAAATCGGAAGTCACATAACCGGGTTGAATGGTATCCAGGTCGATGACGCACAAGCCTTTCTTGTTAGTATCATATAATACATTGCTAATCTTGGTGTCGTTATGGGTAACCCGAAGAGGAATCGCCCCTTTTTCCCCGAGCTCATGTACAGTAAGCATCAGCTTGGAGCGGGTGTCCACATAGTCGACCTCCTTTTTCACCTCTTTCAGGCGGCCTGCCACATCCTTACGGATGCTTTCTTTCAGCTGTGTAAGCCTCCATTTCATATTATGGAAATCGGGAATTACGGTACCTACTTTATTGGCTGGGAGATCATTTAGCATCACAGTAAATGCGCCAAAGGTCTTAGCCCCTTCATAAGCGATGGCCGGATCGGAAGTGCTGTCGAATACCAGGTGGTCCTCAATAAAACGAAGTACCCTCCAGTAATTACCTTCCGGATCCTTGAAAAAGGACTGCCCATCTGTGGTCGGGATAATCGTCAGGCAGCGTCTTTCCACATCATCTGGGAAATCCTTTTTTATTTTGGCTTGAACATGATCCGTTACAATCGACAAGTTATTCATCAGGAGAGGAACGTCCTTGAATACATGGTGATTAACCCTCTGAAGGAGATAATCGGGCTCGCTTGCTGTAGCGTTGATCATGTGGTAGCTATCGTTGATGTGTCCACCTCCATGGGTCTTAACCTCATCGATGTTACCCTTTGTTGCAAATTGTTTTGCGATTTCCTGTACTGTCATATGTTAGTCCATTTGTGATATACAAAGTGCTGCAGCACCGTAAAGCCCTGCATTATCCAGTTCAGCCCTTACCAGGTCCGTTTTACTGCTGATCATCGGTACCAAAAATTTGTCTACCTCTTTTCGAAGTGGTTTTTCCAGCAGGTCCCAGGAATTGGCGACTGAACCGCCTATCACAAAGGCATCTGGAGCCAGGATATACATCACACTTCTGATGAGTTCTCCAATGTTTTGCGCCAGCTCTTCAAAAACGGCCAGGGAATCCTGATCGCCTAGCTTTGCTTTTTTGTACAGTTCAGTACCGGTGGTGTGGTACTTGTTCTTAAAAAGAGCAGCGCTACATATATCCTCCACCATGCCGCCATGGAAGGGAACACATCCCAGCTCACCGGCTCCACCCATCAGCCCGGTATGAATCTTCCGGTCCAGGATGATACCTCCTCCCAGTCCGGTTCCCAGAGTAATACCCACTAGATTCTTATACTTTTTACCAGCACCGAAATAGGTTTCTCCCAGGGCAAAACAGTTGGCATCATTACTTTGAAAAGTGGGCAGATTGAATCGTTTCTCGACCTCTGGTTTAATGAAAAATCCGTTAAGTGATTTGATGTTGTTGATCTGAAGGATCTCTCCTGTTTCCGAATTCATAAAACCGGGCATTCCGATCCCGATCCCTACCACTTCATTGGTCAGGACCTTCTCAATTGCATCGAAAAGGGATTCCATAATTTCCATAGCGGGTCGGTCCGATCCCGTGGGAACCTCAGCGCGCTCGATCAATTCACTTGCAGAAAACCTGGCAGCTACAATAGACGTACCACCAATATCAACTCCTATGTATAACTTGCTCATTATGATTTTGTTCTTACTTTATGTCCTGATGCTGCAAAATAAAGGATAAACAGATAACAGGGTACCATGACCCAGTAAGCTGTCTGGTAATTACCCACAACGGCCTGCTCTGTGGTTTTAACAGCATCCACGATGGTTCCAAAAATCAAAGGAATGACTGCACCACCTACAATAGCCATAACCAGCAGAGATGACCCTACTTTGGTAAATTTACCCAGATCTTTCATTGCCAGTGGCCATATTGCAGGCCACATCAATGAGTTGGAGAAACTGGCAAGTAGTAGGGCGTAAAATGCATACTTTCCCGGCAAATAGATCAATAACAGAGTAGAGATAATGCCAAGTATTGCAAAAGAGATCAGTGCCCTTGTCTGGGAAACAAAGCGCGGTATTGTAATTACCCCAAACACATATCCGGCCACAAGGCCCAGTGTAACAAATTTGGCATAGGATTGAAGATTGTCCACCTCCCCAAATGTGGTTCTGGCAAAATCAATAATGGATGCCATGGGGAGGGTTTCAATACCCACATAGAAGAATAATGCCAAAACACCAAGAAGCAGGTGGGGAAATTGCATAATGCTGGTTTTATTTGCAGCATAAGAGGATTCGGTAGCTTCATCTTCTTCATCTTCTCCTGCAGCTTTAACTTCAGGAAGGGGTGCAAAATAGACGAAAACACCAAGTATAAACATTATCCCGGTGACAATATAAAATGGAAGGATGATATCACTCACCTGAACATCTTTTAGATCAATAAAGATCCCCAGAAATACCGGTGCCATCCACCAGGCCAGCTTATTCATTATCCCCATCAGACTCATGCGGACAGCCGCAGTCTCTACTGGTCCCACAATGGTTATATAAGGATTCACAGCTCCTTGAAGAAGGGTGTTCCCTATACCTCCCACAAAAAGTGCTACCAGAAACAGCGGAAAACTTACTGCTTTTGATGAAGGGACGAATAAAAACATACCCAGTGCCATGATGAAAAAAGCAATCGTCATGGCTTTTCTATAACCGATCTTTTTAATAACCCAGCCTGTTGGACGGCCAAAAATTACAAATGCAGAGAAAATTGCACCAGTAACCAGGTAGGATTGTCCGGTGGTCAGGTTAAAGGCGGATCTTAGAGCAGGGGTCAAAAAACCACTGATACCAACTCCAAATCCGATCATAAAGAATACAACACCAATAATCATCAAAGGTATTACCAGGGTGCTCTTTCTGCTTTCTAAATTGCTCATGGAAATATGTTTTAGTTATTTAGTCAATTTGGTCTAGTGCGCATAAAATTAATCTTTTCTCCATAAAGTCAAATTTTTTTAAGCAGCAAATCACCTCTTGCATAGGAAACAATGGATAAGTACATTTACCTTTCTATTTTAAAAACCCCGAAATCTGATTTATGAACACTACACTTTTGATATTGGCAGCAGGCATGGGAAGCCGTTATGGCGGGATGAAGCAAGTTGATCCTTTTGGCCCCTCAGGAGAAACCATTACAGACTATTCTATATACGATGCTTATCGTGCAGGATTTAACCGTTTTGTATTTGTAATTTCCCCGAAAATGGAGGAGGATTTTAAAACCAGTTATGTAAAGAAGTTTCCCTCTCACATTAAGGTTGATTATGTAATTCAATCCATCGACAATATTCCTGAAGGATTTGCATTGCCAGAAAATAGGGTGAAACCCTGGGGGACTGCTCATGCAGTTCTTATGGCAAAGAATGCCATTCATGAACCGTTTGCTGTAATCAATGCAGATGACTATTATGGAAGTAAATCTTACCAGATAATGAATGACTTTTTGGTTGGGACTTCAGAGGAGCACTCCGGTCAATACTGCATGGTAGGATTCGAACTTCAGAAAACAGTTTCTGAACATGGTTCTGTTGCACGTGGTGTTTGTAAGGTAGATGATCAGGGTTTCTTAGAAGGGATGGTGGAGCGCATAAAAATCTATTTGCAGGATGGAGGAATCGTTTACGAGAATGAGGATGGTTCAACACATGGTCTGGATCCTATGGACACAGTATCCATGAACTTATTTGGTTTCACCCCCGATTTCTTCAACCATATTGAGGAGACATTCAAGGTATTTATCAAGGACAATATTAATAATCCCAAAGCTGAACTATATATACCACTGGTAGTGGATAACCTGCTCAATGCTGAAACGGCTCGCATGTCGGTATTACAAACACCCGAATCGTGGTTTGGTGTAACCTACCAGGAAGACAAACCTACCGTGTTGGCTGCCATTCGAAAACTGGTTGATGATGGGATTTATCCAGAATCTTTATGGGATGCAAGTGTTTAGTAACTGCTAACTAACTATCATGAAACGATTACTGCTTTGTAGTGCTGTATTTGCTGCAGCTTTGACTACGGTCTTTGCTCAAAAATTACCCGAATGGCAGAATACAGAAATAGTAGAGGTGAACAGGGAGGATCCGCATGCTTCAAGGTTCTCTTTTGACTCCATGGAGAAAGCTGTGGATGGGGATATTCAGGCCTCACCCAACTATCTTACCCTAAATGGAACCTGGAAATTCCGGTGGTCTCCCAATCCCGACTCCCGACCTGTTGACTTTTATAAGCAGGGATTCGAAGATGCGGGCTGGGACGATATTCCGGTACCCTCCAACTGGGAAATGAAGGGATATGGTGTGCCTATCTATGTAAATATTCCCTATGAGTGGACCACCCGGCCCAAACCGCCTGCGGTCCCCACTGCTCACAATCCGGTGGGATCCTACAGAAGATCATTTACTATGCCTGCAGGATGGGGCGAGAAGCAGGTATATATTTATTTTGGAGCGGTTAAGTCGGCATTTTACCTCTGGGTTAATGGAAAGAAGGTTGGCTATAGCCAGGGTAGCAAAACTCCTGCGGAATTTAATATTACCTCATATCTTAATGATGGGAAGAATCTGGTGGCTGTTGAGGTATACCGCTGGTCGGATGGCTCATGGCTGGAGTGTCAGGATTTCTGGAGAATCAGCGGGATCGAGAGGGAGGTCCGGTTGGAAGCCAGACCGGGCGTGCATATTCATGATTTTTTCTGCAAAACGGGGCTGACCAATGACTACACCAGCGGGATTATGGATCTGGAAATAGAGTTAAGTGCTCCGGGAGGAGGAGCTGCAAAAAATTATGAGGTGCTAGCTCAACTGTTCTCACCAGCCAATCATGAGCTTCCTTTTTGGTCGGGATCGGAAAGAGTTACCTCTGGAAAGAAAGGCATTGTTGAAGTAAGGTTTTCCGATGTGATGGATCAGGTGGAGCCATGGTCAGCGGAGTCACCAACCCTTTATCCACTGGTATTAACCCTAAAAAATGATGAGGGGGAGGTTTTTGAATACCTGTCAGCAAAAGTGGGATTTCGAACCTCAGAAATCAAATATGGTCAGTTGCTTATAAATGGAAAGGCTGTCCATCTGAAAGGGGTGAACAGGCATGAGCATGACGAAAATGAGGGGCATGTGGTGAGCGAAGAGATCATGCGTAAGGACATCGAATTGATGAAACTTTATAATATCAATGCTGTCCGAACCAGCCATTACCCTAATGACCCAAGGTGGTATGAGCTTTGTGACGAATTTGGGCTATATGTAATTGATGAAGCCAACATTGAGTCTCATGGCATGGGTTATGATCCCAATCGTACCCTGGGCAATAATCCCTTATTTACAAAATCACATCTGGACCGGACCATCCGAATGGTGGAAAGGGATAAGAACCATCCTTCAGTGATTATCTGGTCCCTGGGGAATGAAGCAGGTGATGGGGTCTGTTTTAATACCACCTACGACTGGATTAAGCAACGAGACCTTAGCCGGCCCGTACAGTATGAACGGGCTGAAAGTGGAAGGAACACCGATATCTACTGTCCCATGTATGCACCCATTCACGAAACGGTAAAATATGTGGAGCAACATCCCTCTAAACCTTTAATTCAGTGTGAGTATTCTCATGCAATGGGTAACAGCAATGGGAATATTGTGGATTACTGGGATGTAATCAATAAATATGATCAACTTCAGGGAGGATTTATCTGGGACTGGGTGGACCAGGGGATAGCCCGGTACACCGAAGATGGAGAGAAGTACTGGGCCTACGGAGGTGATTTTGAACCCGATACATTGCGAACCGATGGGACCTTTTGTCTGAATGGACTTGTCTTTCCCGATCGCACCATCCATCCGGGTCTGGTGGAGTTAAAAAGGGCCTATCAGTACATACGAATTGAAGCGCTTCCTTTCAATCCGGACCGGATAAAAATTACGAACAACTACGATTTTACCAATCTAAACCGGTTCAATTTGGTTTGGAACCTCACTGCCAATGGGGAGACTGTGAAAAAGGAGACTGTGAATTGCCCCGACCTGGAGCCAGGAAAGAGTGTCATCATCAGCATGGACCTGCCGGATGTTGAATATGAGGGAGCAAGTGCTTATTTCCTTAACCTGGAGGTGGTCACCCATAAATCTGATGGGATGGTGCCAGAAGGGCACACGGTTGCCAGTGAACAATTTAATCTTACCCCTGAAAATCCAGGAACCACGAGTATGGATGCTTTTTCCGGGGTTGGAGTAAAAGATCTATTCATTGTTGAGACCAAAGAGGCCATCACCATTCAGATTCCTGACGGAGAAATAGTATTCGACCGCTTAACAGGATTTTTAACATCATATGTATGGAGAGGAAAAGTGTTATTAGATGTGGGTCCGGAACCGAATTTCTGGAGGGCTCCCATAGAGAACGATTTTGGAAATCACATGGATAAGCGATGTGGAATGTGGAAGGAGTTTGGCAAGGAATTGGAGCTTCAGACTTTGGTGCCTGTGCAGTCGGACAACAAGGTGATGCTTCTGGCAGAGTATATACACCCCGGGAATGGCTCCAATTATATGGTGAGATATCAGTTTAACGGGAAGGGGGATATCCTGGTTCATGCAAAGTTCACTCCTTCGGTGGACGATTTCCCCGAGATACCCAGATTTGGGATGCGGATGGTCCTACCGAAAGATTTTGTTCAGCTCGATTACTTTGGCAGGGGACCGCATGAAAATTATATCGATCGGAACCATTCAGCTCATGTGGGAAATTATAAGAGTACGATCAGCGAGCAATACGTGCCCTATATTTCCAATGGAGAATGTGGAAATAAAACCGAGGTAAGATGGCTTACTTTGACTGGTTCGGATGGAAGTGGATTGAAAATTAGTGGCATTCCCACCATTGATTTTTCTGCACTGCACTATTCACAGGAGCAACTGGACAGGGAAGAGCGCGATGGAGCTCATACCTATGACCTGGAGAAATCAGAGCAGGTATTTCTGAATGTGGACTGGAAACAGATGGGAGTGGGGGGTGATAACTCCTGGGGAGCCCGTACGCATGCTGAATATACCATCAGGGCTGAACCCCTTGAATACAGCTATTTGATTTCACCTTTGTAATTGCCAAACATTAATTATTTAATGGGTCACTCGCGGTATAGTACAGCCTTACTGGCAATCATTTCATGCCTGTTGTGGTCATCCGCTTTTGCAGGTGTAAAGATTGGATTGCAGTATGCTACACCGCTTCAGTTTGCAGGTACCCGGTTCTTTATTGCCGGACTGTTGGTTCTGCCTATTGCGATCAGAATCAATCCGAAATATTTCAGAATCCTCCGTGCAAATTATAAAATGATTTTACTATTTGCTTTTCTTCAAACATTTCTTCAATATACCCTGTTCTATACAGGGATAAATATGATCCCCGGTGCCATCGCAGCAGTGGTGATTGGATCCCAACCACTCTTTATTGCCCTTGTGGCTCATTTTTTAATGCCTGGTGACAGGATGACATGGACCAAAACCCTGATCATCCTCTTTGGAATTCTGGGAGTTGTGCTGGTAAGTTTTGGAAAGGATCCTGAATCGGTGACAGGCCAAATTGCCTTGCTGGGAATCGCAATGATGCTGGGAATAAATGTGCTATCTGGGTTCACGAATGTTTTGGTAGCCAGTGAGAAAGGAATGATCCCTCCCCTGGTGATCAGCTCAGCATCCATGATCATCGGAGGGGTCGCTCTTTTCCTTTTTTCCATCCCTTTTGAGGGGATCCGTTTCGATCCTAAACCGGTTCCATATTATTTTTCCCTGGGCTGGCTGAGTTTGCTCTCGGCAATAGCTATTTCAATTTGGATTACCTTGCTGAAAAGACCTGGGATGGTGGTTTCTAGCCTGAATTTGTGGAAATTTCTTATACCCCTGTTTGGAGCCCTAATTAGCTGGATCCTTCTACCAGCCGAACATCCGGAACCAATCACATTGGCAGGGATGATTGTCATCGCCTCTTCGCTCGTTATTTTGAATCTGTCTGCCCGGAGAAAACGCTCGAACATTCAAGAAAAAACATAACTTTATCCGGCAATTCTTCCATGAGAATTCAATTTCGGACATACCTGTTTGCGTTAGCCCTCTCTACGCTTTCGAGTTTGCATGCCCAGCAACTTCCTTTGGCAGTGAGGGGTGTGATGGATCTGCGAAATTATAACTTCAAAGCTGATGGACCTGTTGAACTCAGGGGGGAATATGAGTTTTACTGGAACCAGATGTTGAATCCGGCCATTGAGGGCGACACTGGAGAGATGATCTATACAACGGTGCCCGATTCGTGGTTCAAGCTTCGAAAAGAGTATCCCGAAATTGAGCGCTATGGCTTTGCCACTTATAGATTGATGGTACTCTTACCAGACAAGGTGGATGAGGTCACATTCAAAATAGAGGATGTCTATTCTGCTTCAGGGTATTTCATTAATGGAACTGCCATAGACTATCTGGGATTTCCCGGAGTAAATAAATTCCAGACCGTGATTAAGTATGGCCGGCCACTGGTAACAGGATCTGTTACCAGCCAGGAGGTTGAATTACTTATCAGAGTAGCCAATTTTGATAACAGGCTGAGTGGCATTGTGGGGGGAATCATGGTTGGATTGCCTGAGCAGATGCAGGAGCAACGTCAGAAGGATTTGTTCAGGGGACATTTTCTGATAGGGGCTTTCCTGATCATCGGTATCTATTTCCTGGGCCTTTACCTGATACGGTCGGAACAGTACCGACTCTATTTTTCTATCATCTGCTTTCTTATGGCAGTCAGGGTTGTCATGATCCTTGACCTCCCCATTCTACATGCGATAAATCTAAACGGACTGACCACTGCCAGGCTTGATTATCTGAATATCTATTTCTTTGCCCCATTTTTTGCAGCTATGATCAGGTCCCTTTTTCCCATAGAATTCCCAAAATTGATATACAGACTTATTTTATGGATCTCACTGGTATTTATCGCCATAGTGGTTGTATCGCCTATCAGCCTGTTTTCCTATACAATTCCGTGGTTTTTTGGATTCTTTATTGCAGAGAGTATGGTGTTCGTGTACGTGATACTTCTTGCCTGGATCAGGGGCCGTAGCCATGCGCCCTCTTTTACACTGGGTATGATGATCCTGTTTGTGGGTACCCTCAATGATATGTTGAACGAGATCGATGTGATTGACACAGCTTACATCGTACAGTATACCATGTTCATATACCTTTTGGTCTATGCCTATATTTTCGCTGATAAGTCCAACCTTCTTCAGAAAAAGACTGAAAAACTGGCAGAGGAAGTAAGCCAGGTTAAGAACAACCTGGAGGACCTGGTGGAGGAGCGTACCACAGAGTTGCACTCCATGTCAAAACAGTTGGAGCGACAGAAAAAGAAGCTGGAGACCACCAATCGCAATCTGGTTGAGGCCATGAATGCCAGAAACCGGTTATTTGCCATTATCGGCCATGATGTACGCGCCCCCATTGGTTACACCCGTCAGGCCCTGGAGATGATTATAGAGAATCCTGATATTACTGATGATGAGCGCAATGAGTTGCTAAAGATGATAGCAAGTTCTTCAGAGGTAACCTATAACCTTCTGGATAACCTTCTGGTATGGGGGCGAACTCAAACCGGTAAGCTAAAAGCTATGCCAGTGAGGTTTAAATTAAAAGAGTTGATCGATGAGAGCCTTGAGCTGGTAAATGTAGGATTGAAAGATAAAAAACTGAAGGTAGAGGTCTATGTGAGCGAAGAGCATTATCTGGACGCAGATCGGGATCAGCTTTACATTGTAATCCGGAACCTGCTTAACAATGCCATGAAATTCACACCCCAGAACGGCTGGATTTATATCTCGTCCAAGAAGCAAAAGGGGGAGGTGGTAATCTCAATTCGCGATACCGGGATAGGGATTCCTGAATCCATGATTAAAAAAATTCTCGAAACCGAATCCCATGTAACCACGGATGGGACGCGTGGTGAAAAAGGATCAGGTTTGGGATTGAAGATCTGCAATGAAATTATTCAGACCAACAATGGATGGATCAGGATCGAGAGTGAATCGGGTACAGGAACCACCATTTTGCTTGGAATAAAAGCCGGAAGAAAGCCAGGCTAACCTTCTCCCAGACCCGGCACCCTTAGGTAATGTACTTTACGGCAGTTCCGTAGACCAGTATTTCAGCAGCCCCCTGCATCACAGTGCTTGTGGTATACCGGAGGTTTACAATTGCATCGGCATTAAGGGCTTGTGCTTCCTGTATCATTCTTTTAGTGGCAATGGCCCGTGCCTCATTAAGCATTTCAGAGTAGCCCCTGAGTTCTCCCCCAACCATCGATTTTAGTGCATTCCCGATGTCTCTGCCCAGGTGTTTTGATTGAATCATTGTGCCTTTTACAAGACCCACCAGTTCGTATTTTTGACCCGGTATGTTCTCTGTATTGTAAATCGGAATTAATGTCTCCATAATTAATTTAATTATTTGTTTACAATAGAAGTGAGCAATTTACTCCTCGTTATTCAAACTTACACAAAAATTTCGCTAAATTTATTTTTATGAAAACCATCACCATTGAATCTATTGAGGTTCTTGACGAAGAGCTGCAGACCGAGGTGCATCATACCTTTGGAATGGAACACTATACGGATTATGTATTCAAACCCAGAGGGGGCAAGACCTATTCTGCGACCATTGTTTATGAGGATAGCCGGAAGGTAATCAAGAACGTGGAGGAGCGAAGTGTAAAGTTCCCGGACTATCAATTTAGATTGGAGGACCTGGATATGGATACAGGGGTCATTAAAATATACACCATAAAAAACGGAAGTATCACTAAAATAGAAAGTTGCTAATATTTACTTAAATCGTCCTTTTCTTCCTCGTCAATCTCTTTGATTCGCTCAATGTAGACTGAAATAAGTGCAACAATAATGGCAAAAGGTACAATCAACATAACCAGGATCCAGAAGAAACTCAGGCCCTCCTGCCTAATTGCGAAGATAATTATTCCTGCTTCCAGAAGGATAAAGAAAATAACAAGGATCATTACAATGGTGGGAGCAACTCTTTTATCCATGATGCCTGATGTATTACTCTCTCGATTTGATTTTAACTTTTGACGATCTCAACCCAATTGCACTGGCATGGACAATCAGATCGCCCGGTTCACTTCCTGCCTGGAGAATCAGTAATTGTTTTCCTTTTCTTACCTCTTTCGAAGCCGCACCATAGGGGGTATGATCTGCAGGATCCCCATTGTCTATTACCCTGATCTTACCTGGTCCGTCCAATGCGTAATTCACCAGGTGGTTGCTGTGAGGATTGATTACTCCTTCGCTATCCACAACATTTGTGGTGATGTGAACAATCCGGTTGTCGGATCTGAATTCTTGTTGATCGGGGTGCATGGCCAGGGCATAGGGAGAAGAGGAAGTGCTAAGCGTATCAGAAACCACTTGGGATTTGCCGCGCTCATCCGTAAAATAAGCATGAGCAACAAGTTCTCCTGGTTGGTAAGGGACGTTGGCTTTAATTACCCCATCGGTAAATGATTTTCTAAGAAGCGAATGTATTAGCTTGTTATTCAACTGAATATCTACTCTATCACAATTGGTAAAGACAACCACCTCCTTGGTGGATCGGTCATCTTCAAAACTCCAGTGGTCCACCAGTGGAGCTCCTGCCCAGCTTATTTGCCAGGTTTTAAGATTGTTCAATGAATCAGCAAGGATGGAATCTTTCACCGTAAGCTTTACCAGGGGATCTTCCCTGTACTGAGAACCGATGTACCAGGCATAAGGTTTAATAAAACCATTGGTCTCCATTAGCCCATGCCTTAATCCACGGTCTGGCCAGCCTGCAGATTCTCCAAGGTAATCGATCCCTGCCCAGATAAACTGTCCTGCCACGAACTCATCCATGTTATTCCATGAGTTATCGGCAAAACTGATCTTCTGGTAATCTTCCATTCGGTGGGTGCCGTATGCTTTTGTTTCGGTGGCTATAAAAACCAGGTCTGGATACTGTTCATGCCATACCTGAAATGAGTCCGAACGATAGTTGTAAGATACCACAGGGGAAACATGCATCATCCGGGAAGGTACTTCATGGTCCTTTTCTGAAGTTCCCGGGTGAAGAGCAGCAGTGATTTGCCTGGTGGAGTCGATGGAGAGTACCAGTTCTTTCATGTCATTATACAAGGAAATTCCTTTGGAAGGGTCGTTAAGTTGCTCCATGGTTTCATTTCCCACACTCCAGAGTACCACGGAAGGATGATTTCTGTCGCGCCTGATAAAATTTGAAAGGTCGGTTTCCCAGGTGGATACAAACCGACTTCGTTCATCTTCATCATGCCAGCTCTCTTCCCATTTATCGTACATCTCATTTATGACCAGGAAGCCCATCCTGTCACACAGATCAAGGACTTCCGGGGAATGTGGGTTATGTGCCAGTCTGAGTGCGTTCACACCAAGCTCTTTGAGAAGGTTCAGTCTTCGTTTCCAGCTCTCTATGGGGACAGCTGCACCCAGCTCACCTCCATCGTGGTGGAGGCAAACCCCTTTCATCATTACCTTCTCTCCATTAAGCAGGAATCCCCTGTCGGGATCGAATTGTGCTGAACGAATTCCATGCATGGTTTTTATATGATCGATCTGTTTGTTTTTATCCATCAGGTAACAATTCACTGCATATAATCCGGGTTGGTCCGGAGACCAGAGCTCAGGGCTATCAATGGTGAAGGTTTTTTGTTCCACAATGGTGCCCGAAGCCTCAATAAAATCAGTACTCTGTCCCTCAGCAACAATTCTTCCTCCGGGATCAACTACATCAAATCTGACATCGAAACGCTGAGGTTTCTTCCCATTGTTTTTAACTTCTAGTGAAACAGTTACTTTCGCACTGCCTGATGGGTCAATTACTGAATTTACAACATTTCCCCACACAGGAATATGGAGTTCGTTTGTCGCAATAAGCTTTACATGACGATAGATTCCTCCTCCTGAATACCAGCGGTCCACCGGTAAATTGCTGCAGTCGGTCTTTACAGCTATTACATTGAGTGTATCTCTACGAACCAGGGAAGTAATGTCGTGGTAGAAACTGGAATAGCCATAGAGCTGTTTCCCAAGATGTTCCCCATTCAGGAAAACATCCGCATTCATCTGTACCCCTTCAAAAAGCAGGTAAAATTGCTCCATATCTTCAAACTCTGCCAGGTCGAGTGTTTTTCTGTACCAGGCAATGCCCTCAGGATAAAATCCTCCGGCAGTTCCTGACGAATTCTCTTTTTGCACTGGTTGTTCGATCATCCAGTCATGAGGCAATGACAGGTATCTCCATTCTGAATCGTCAAATCCTGGTTCTTCCGCACCAACAGCATTCCCGAGCATAAACCTCCAGTTCAAATCTATGGTTGTCTCAGTCCTGGGTTGGGTTTCTCTGGTCTTGTAGATAAACCAGGTGGCCAGGATAAAGGCGACGCTAAGTATGACCCAGTGAACTGTTTTCATCAGAGGTCCTGTTTTTTTAGTAAATATTCGAAACGCTTTATAAACATATTGATGGATTCGCAATGTGCAGCCTTCAGGCGTCGGTTTACTGCAGGCTGTGAGATGCCCAGCATCTGGCTGATCTCCATCTGGTTCTTACCGATTAGGTTCAGGAACATGGCTTCGGCCTGCTCATCTGACCAATCGTGAATCAGGATATCCATGAAATTGCATGAGAGGGCAAACTCGGCATTTAAGTCTTTATCCGGTGTGATGATGGAGAGGCGCTGGTTTCGCTTCATTTTAGCCATCCCATTGGTAGATGATCTGAAAGCTGTGCCGTCCGATTCTCTCAAGTGATCCTGAGCATATTCAACCGGTCCTATTCCTTCACATATTTTAAGATCCAATCTTTCGGAAAGCTCTTTGTAGGATAGGAACCTGAATGCACTGAATAGCATAATAACAGATCTCATAGAGTGTGCAGGGGATTCGGACATAGTCAGGAATTCGTCCATTCTGATAATCTCATATTTCAACTTGCCTTCTTTAGGAACCAACCGGTTAACGGCTTGAAAGGATGCCCTGATCAGATCAGGGATTTTGCTGAACTTCGCATCCGAAACCCTCGAGCCAGGGGCAAGTTCTCCCGCGGCCACAGCGTAATGTGCCTTTTTTGTCATTCCGACCTAAATAGTATTTTTCCGGGTATTAAGGGTTTTATTAGGGAAAATAGTTAGACGCCAAATATATAATATATAAAGGTTATAATACAACCTTCTTTACAGAAATAGTCATAAGCCCCACTTATTCATATATTGACGAACGTCCATTATTGAGTGATAAACGTCTGAAAAAGATAGTTGTAAGGATGATGCTTAGATTCATTCTGAATAACTTCGGTAGGGTCCATTCTATCGTATTATTGTTGGGATAAATATTATTTTTGGAGCGATAGCTTAAGAATTGACTTAAAGGTAAGATAATGAAACGATTAATATTTATTGTGATAGCTTTTGCACTCCTTTCAGAGGGTATTTCCCAGGAAGCCACCCGCTGGAGAGGTCCATCGGGAGATGGAGTATACGCCGAATCGGGATTATTGAAGCAGTGGCCTGACAATGGCCCTGAAGTTTTATGGACTTATGAAGAGTTGGGACAGGGCCATTCATCGGCAATCGTATCCAATGGCTCAGTCTATACATCGGGAATGGTGGACGGAACCGGTTTTCTTTACAAGTTTGATTTGGAAGGTAACCTGATTTACAAGCAGGCTTATGGACCGGAATATACAGAGAGCTGGTATGGTACACGTGGAACCCCGGTGATAGTAGGTAATAAGATCTATCTGGAGAGTGGACATGGAAAGCTGATTTGCTTCAATGAAATTGACGGAGAGATCGTTTGGAGCAAGGATTTATTTAAAGATTTTGATGGGTCCAACATCACGTGGGGTGTAAATGAAACTCCGGTGGTGGATGGGAGGATCATCTATGCCACACCGGGTGGAACAAAATACAATGTGGTTGCACTTAACAGGTATTCGGGAGACCTGATCTGGACAAGCGAGGGACTTGGAGAGTTATCCGCTTATTGTACACCTCTTTTGTTCAATCATAATGGAAGAAAGATTCTGGCCACTCATACAGCTTCACATTTAATAGGTCTGGATGCAGCTTCAGGCAAAGTGCTATGGTCGCATAAACAACCAAATAAGTATTCAGTTCATGCCAATACTCCCATATATCACAACGGAGAACTTTTTTATTTCAGTGGTTATGGTAAGGGAGGTGGCAAAGTGAAACTCAGTGAGGACGGAAGCTCGATCTCCAAGGGTTGGTTTATTAAGAGTGTGGACAGCCGCATGGGTGGAGCCGTATTACTAGATGGATACATTTATACTTCTGGTGACATGAACCGTGAATGGCGTTGTCTGGATTGGGAGTCGGGTAAGGAGATGTACGCTTCAACTGATATTGGCAAAGGTGTGGTAATTTATGCTGACGGAATGCTCTATTGCTATACTGAAAAGGGCGAGTTGGCTCTTGTGAAACCAGATCCCTCAGGTTTTCATGTGGTCAGTAAAACCAAGGTGACCCTTGGATCTGAACAACACTGGGCACATCCTGCCATTTACGACGGGGTGCTCTATGTAAGGCACGGACAGGCTCTTATCAGTTATAAAATAAAGTAGAAGGTAGATGAATAAATTGAGTTTGGTTTGTCTGATGATAATTTTTGGGCTGGCCAATGAGGTTTACGGGCAGATGGTACAATGGCGGGGACCAAACAGGGATGGGATCTACACGGACAAATTGCTGTTGGATGAGTGGTCTGAAGATGGTCCGGAGGTTCTCTTTACGGCTGATAACATCGGAAGAGGGTTCTCCTCGGCCGTGGCCACAAAAGATATGATCTATGTGACGGGAATCAGAGATAGCACCGAGTTTCTTTCGGCCCTCGATATGGAAGGAAATTTGCTCTGGCAAAAGCCCTTCGGAAAGGCATGGCGAGGTACTGGTGGGTTATGATATAAGGAAGGGTTAGTGGGTTATTAATTTAATGGGTTATTTATATGAGAAGTGGGATTGTTTGGATATTGATGGGATTTATGGTATCGGTTCAGGGGCAAGCACAAGATGCCCAATGGAGAGGAGCCGACAGGGACGGGAAGTACAGGGATACAGGGTTGCTAAAGCAATGGCCCGAAGAGGGTCCTGAGCTGTTGTTTAAGAAAGAGGGACTGGGAAACGGGTATTCCACCCCAGTGGTTTATGAAGGTAATATCTACATCAGCGGACGGAGAGACAGTGTGGAGGTACTTTCCAGATTGGATATGAACGGTCAGATCAAATGGGAAACCGTATATGGCATGGCATGGGATAAATCCTTTCCTGAAACCAGGAGCACACCAACCATTGAGGATGGACGTGCCTATATCATGGGTGGACTGGGAACCATTGTTTGTATGGATACCGAAACGGGCGATATCATCTGGAGTGTGAATACCCACGAGGATTATAAGGGAGAGTTTCACCGTTGGGGTATGGCCGAGTCCCTGTTGCTTACAGAGGACGCTGTGATCTCCTCGCCGGTGGGGGAGGTGACTGCAGTAGTGGCTTTGAATGAGGAGGATGGTTCCCTGAAATGGAAAACGGAGTCTTTTGGAGGAGCCAGGTCCTATGTATCGCCGATGCTGATTGAGCATAATGGCACCCCGATGATCCTGATCACTACCAGTGAAGATATTATGGCAGTGAGTCCCGAAAATGGTGAAGTGTTCTGGAATATAGATCTGGTTACGGATTATGGTTATCGGGAAGGACGCAGGAACAATACAAACACCCCTCTTTTCCATAATGGAGAGATTTTTACCACTTCCGGATATGATGCAGATGGAGTTATGTTGAAACTTTCGGATGATGGCAAATCAGCAGAGGTGAAGTGGCACAATGGTGGGCTTGATGTGCATCATGGTGGATTGGTGCTTCTGGACGGATACATGTATGGCGCCAACTGGGTCAACAATGGAAACGGAAATTGGGTATGTCAGGAATGGGATACAGGGAAGGTGATGTGGGAAGAAAAATGGTACAACAAGGGATCAATTATTTTTGCAGATGGACTCCTTTACATCTTTGAGGAGAAACAGGGACATGTGGGACTGGTGGAACCCTCCCCGGAAGGTTTTAAACTGATCAGTTCATTTCTTCCAGAGGGGGGATCGGGGCCCTGGTGGGCACATATGTCCATCTATGACAAGAAGCTGTTTATCAGACATGGAAAGGTGTTATTTGTGTATGATATAGAAGGTTAGGGTGATCAGTTACATATGGCTTCGCCATGTTACAGAATAGTGGCCATGCAAGATCATTTAGGATTATTGAGTGAAAAAGGTGAAGGTTAATACGACAAATATGGCAACCGGACTGCTGGTTTTGGCAGGAGTCCTTTCCATCGGGTGGTGGCTTGCAAAAGACCCGGTGGATGAACTGGTGACAACCCAACCCGGATTGGATAACCGGGGAGAACATTCGGTGGTGGCTGATATCGATATTGGAGCCTATTTTGAAACCATGGGGGAGCTGAACAGCGAGCTTCAGGAGACCTGGCCCCGGTTCAGGGGAGAATATTTTGATAACATGAGCCGCTCAAAGGTGGCTTTGATTGATAAGTTTCCTGCTGAGGGTCCAAATGTAAAATGGAGAGTTGAACTAGGAGAGGGGCATGCAGGAGCAGCCATCTATAAGGGAGCGGTCTATTTGCTGGATTATGATGAAGAGCTGCGGGCCGATATTCTCAGATGTTTTTCTCTGGTAGACGGAGAAGAGATCTGGGAAAGGGGATATAAGATCAACCTGAAAAGAAACCATGGCATGTCGCGTACTGTACCGGCAGTTACTGAAGAGCATATTTTAACCATCGGTCCCCGTAGTCACGTGATGTGCGTGAGCCGACAGGACGGCGAGTTTATCTGGGGTCTGAACGTGGAGAAAGAGTATGAGTCGGAGATCCCTTTGTGGTACACCGGGCAGTGTCCTTTGATCGATAATGGGAAGGCCATTATTGCCACCGGGGGGAGATCTCTTATGGTCGCATTAGATATGGAAAGTGGGGAGGTACTCTGGGAAACCCCCAATGAAAATGGATGGCTCATGTCCCACTCATCTGTATTGCCCTATGAGTTCCAGGGGATCCGGATGTACGTCTACAGTGCTTATGGCGGCGTGTTTGGGGTGGCCGCAGATGGACCAAATGCAGGAGAAATATTATGGCAGACCAGCGCCTGGAACCACCAGGTGGTAGCACCATCCCCTGTTTGTATGCCAGATGGAAAAGTATTTCTGACCGCCGGGTACGGTGCTGGAGCGATGATATTACAGCTCTCAAAGTCGGGGGATCAGTTTAGTGTGGAGGTGATAAATGAGTATGCACCCAAGGAGGGCCTGGCCTGCGAACAACAGACTCCGGTGGTCTTTAATGATCACCTTTTGGGGATTCTTCCCAAGGATGCAGGGCCGTTGAGGAACCAGCTGGTATGTGTTCATCCCGACGACTTTACCAAAGTAATATGGACCAGCGGTCAGGACAAAAGGTTTGGATTGGGTCCCTATATGATTGCCGACAATAAACTCTTTATAGTGAGTGACGATGGAACATTGACTGTGGTCACTCCAAGTACCCGCGAATACATTGAGCTGGATAGTTACCGGGTACTGGAAGGTCACGATTCATGGGGCCCGCTGGCAATCGCCGACGGGTACCTGATCATGCGCGATTCGAAATCAATGGTGTGCCTTGATATAGCTAAATCCAGGCAGTGATATGTAAAACAGATGGCCATGAAAAAAAGAAGTCTTACAATTGTGGTGCTGGTGATCCTGGGGGTGATCCTGGGGGTTATTGTCATAGATTTTCTGAATAACCGTCCCGACCGCCGTGGGGAGAATCCCTATGCCCTGAAGGTGGATAAATACAGGGAGGTGGATCCGGAGTTGATCTCCCATAAGGAGACGCGAAATTTCTCGCTTGGAGTGATGATTCCATCGGGGATCTTCTATTACAAGAAAAGCCTGTACATCACCGGTAACTCATCACTGGTAGTACTTGCACTGGATGGTTCACCGGCAGATATGCACGAAACGCTGCCCCATTCCACCTGCCTGGCGGTGAATGATCAGTACATTTTTATAGGATTTCCAAACTTCGTGGCCAAGTATGATCACTCCGGTGAGCTTTTGCAAAAGTGGACCGAGCTTGGAGAAAGTACAGTAATTACCTCATTGGCCATAAAAGATAATTATGTATTTGTGGCAGATGCAGGAAACCGAAGGGTGGTGATCTATTCCGATCAGGGGGAGGTAACAGGTGAGTTTGAAGGGAAGTCAGAGACCGAAGCGGGGCATGGCTTTATTGTACCCAGTCCCAATTTTGACCTGGCTGTAAACAGTTTTGGCGAATTGTGGGTGGTGAATCCGGGTAAGCATGCCATTGAGAATTACAGCGATGATGGACGTATGCGTGGATTCTGGGAAAATGCCTCCTTTGATATTGACGGATTCCTGGGGTGTTGTAACCCTGCCCGAATTACTGTTATGGATGATGGTTCATTTGTGACCAGCGAAAAAGGCATGGTCAGAATCAAGATTTATGATCAGTCGGGGCAGCTTAAAAGTGTGGTTGCTCCTCCCGATCTTTTTAAGGAGGAGGGGAAAGCACCGGATGTGTGTGTGGATGAAAATGGGGTGGTCTATGCACTCGATTTTGACAAGGATGTGGTAAGGGTTTTCGAACCCATTTAGCTCGAGCAGGAAGCATATTAATCTAGAGATGATGGACAGACGAATTTTTTTACAAAGGATTGGAAGGGGGACCCTGCTGGCAGCACTGGCAGCTGTGGTTGGAGTACTTGTTTCAAGGCGTCAGGTGGTCGGTGATCAGGATTGTTCAGCCAATATTCAATGCAGAAATTGCAACAAACTGACCAGTTGTGAGTTGCCCGAAGCTGTAAAGACCAGGGAAGATGGAAGAGAAGGATAAAGGATTGAGCAGAAGAAAATTTATCAATGATGGGGTAAGGCTCACCCTGGGATTGACGGTGGTGGGGACCGGTGTTTTCTCTTTGAAGCGATCCGCCTCCGGAAAAGATTATGTGTGGCAGATCGATCCTGTAAAATGTACCCAGTGCGGACGTTGTGCCACCGAGTGCGTGAAATCAGATTCTGCTGTCAAGTGTGTACATGCATATGACCTTTGCGGTTATTGTGATTTGTGTGGTGGGTATTTTAAGCCCGGAGCAAAACTGCAGACCGGAGCGGAGAATCAACTTTGTCCCACCGCTGCCATACAAAGAAGGTTTATTGAAGAACCCTATTTTGAATACATCATTGATGAAGAACTCTGTATTGGATGTGCAAAGTGTGTAAAGGGTTGTTCAGCTTTTGGAAATGGGTCCCTTCACCTTCAGATCAGGCACGATCTCTGTTTGAATTGCAACCAGTGCGCCATAGCCACTTCCTGTCCGTCCGATGCCATCAGCAGAGTGCCAGCAGATAAGCCGTACATTATTAAAGGTGATTTCACCAGCGAGGAGGAAGGTTAATATGCTCAAAAGAATCCCAACAATTGCATACCTGGTTCTTTTATTGTTCCTGTTGACAGGAGATTTCCTGGAGGCACAGCAAAGATTCCCCAAACCCGAATTTGATACAGGATATGTGCAACCCAGCCCAACCACCCCTGAACCCAGGGCTATGGCTCTGGAATATTTCGATGTTTTTGTACTCCTTGCGGTCCTGTCACTGGCATCCTGGCTGGCCATCAAAAAACGATCCAGGAGGGGATTGCTGTGGTTATCCATATTTTCTTTAATCTATTTCGGATTTTATCGGGACGGCTGTATCTGTTCCATCGGGGCCATCCAGAATGTGGCCCTGTCTATCTTTGATCCGGCCTACGCCATATCCATTACGGCACTGCTCTTTTTTATTCTACCACTCCTGTTTGCCCTGTTCTTCGGAAGGGTATTCTGTGCATCGGCATGCCCACTGGGTGCCATACAGGATCTAATAGTGATCAATCCCATTTCAATTCCAAGCTGGGTCCGAAAAACACTGGGATTTATACCGGTAATTTATCTGGGATTGTCGGTATTGCTGGCTGCCACAGGAAGTGATTTTATCATCTGCCGGTATGACCCCTTTGTGGGGATATTTAGAATGGACGGACCCTTTTTGATGATTTTCCTGGGAATTACCTTTTTGCTTCTGGGAATGTTTTATGCCAGGCCCTATTGCAGGGTATTTTGCCCCTATGGTGTACTGCTCAGCTGGATGTCTAAATTCTCCAGGAGGCACATGACTATTACTCCATCAGAGTGTATTAAATGTAAGCTTTGCAAAGACTCCTGTCCTTTCGATGCCATCGAGGTGCCGATAAAACAGGAGTACAGAGCCCCTGAGGTTAGCAGGAAGAACCTTAAAAGATTTATCCTCTACATCGGATTGATTCCTGTGCTAACCATTCTGGGAGGGTGGATCGGGTCAAAATCCCATATTTTCCTCAGCAGGGCACATCCTGATGTTTACCTGGCCGAGTTGATGATCAGTCAGCCCGAGCTCAGAGAGGATGAAGAAAACCTGGATATCCAGGCATTTCTTGAATCGGGTGATACATTTGAGCAGCTGGTAGAGGAGGCCTCCCTGATCAGGAAAAAATTCAGAAAAGGAGGATTGGCACTGGGCGGATTCATTGGATTGGCACTGGGAATTACCCTTATGAACCAGGTGGTGTTCCGCCGCAGGGAAGATTATGAACCCCACAAAGGCGATTGCTTCTCCTGTGGGCGATGTATGGACTATTGCCCGGTGGAAAAGTAGAAAGTATGCAAGTAGAAAGTATGCAAGTAGAAAGTAGAAAGTAGAAAGTAGAAAGTATAAAGTTTAGATAGATGAATAGGGAAAAAAATATAAAATTGGCCCATAGGGTAGCT
>JAOZUK010000521.1 GCA_029938715.1 Bacteroidales bacterium
GTTGGGATTATCCTTGAAATGGTCGGTGAGTACAGCGACCAGACTGCCGGTAGACAGCCGGCTATCTGGTTTCATTTTTACCTTGATGGTGGCCATGTTCTGGTCATCAAACAGGTTCTCTCCTCCGGAAGAGATGCCAGAGGTGGGACCGATCTCGCTGTAGATCAGATCCACCTCTTCCCCTGCAATCTCACGTATGATATTTTCAAGACTGAATACGGCACCGGAGGTACGCTCCAACTGGGTTCCCTCAGGCATCTGCAGGTCCACATAGAACTCCCTGGTTTCTGCCCTGGGCATAAATTCACTGCCGATATGTTGTAGCATAAACCAGCCACCCCCCATCAGAAGCAGTGCACCCAGAAGTACCCAGCCCCGGAAATTCAATAATTTATCGAGAAAGCGGCCATATCCGGTAAATTGTACCGATTCGCGCTTACGTCCGGTAAAGGGTGACTTCTTACGGTATATCCTGGAGTAGAGCATGGGAATGATCAGGATGGCTACCATCAGCGAGGCCAGCAATGAAAAGGCCACGGTAAACGCCTGCTCCTTAAAAAGTTCCCCTGATGCACCACGCAGATAGACGATGGGAATAAAGACAACGATGGTGGTGAGGGTGGATGCGATAATGGCACCCCCCACCTGGGTGGTGCCACGGACCGCCGCATCGCTGGCATTATCACCCTGTTCGTGATGCCGGAAAATATTCTCCAGTACCACGATGGCATTATCCACCAGCATCCCGGCCCCCAATGCCAGTCCCCCGAGGGTCATGATATTGAGTGTGAGACCGGCAAAGTACATTAATACAAAGGTGGCAATGATGGAGACCGGTATGGCCACGCTTACAATGGCGGTGGGTCCGATTCTCCTGAGAAAGAGGAAAAGTACGAAAACGGCCAGCAGGATCCCTCCGATCAGGCTGTTACTCACCTCTCCGATGGCCGATGAGATATAGTTGCCCTGGTCCTCCACGATGGTAAAGGTGAAACCTGGCAGAGCCTGCTGCATATCATCCAGTGCCAGTTTCAGATCATCCACCGCTTTAACGGTGTTATAACGCATCTCCTTATAGATGCTCAATCCCACGCATGCCGTACCATTCAGCAAGACCGCATTCTCCTGATCCTTCAGGTTCCAGGATACTGTGGCCACATCCCTGAGCATTACAGGAACCCGTTTTCCGTCCGATTCTTCAGTGGGCTGTCCCATCTTCACAATGATCTGTTCCAGATCGTCAATCTGCTTCAGTTCACTGATTCCCCGAACAATATAGCGCTTCCCCATTTCCACGATGGACCCACCTGATATATTCTGGTTATAACTCTCTATTTTGCTGGTGAGCGTGGAAACATCAAGGTTAAAAGATTTAAGCAGGTAATCATCTGTTTCTACCAGTACTTCAAGCTCTTCTGCTCCATCTACCTCTATGTCAGCGATCCCTTCCAGACGAATCAGTTCATTCTTTACATAGTTTTCTGCTGTCCTCCTTAATTCGTTCAGGTCGCTGGTTTCGGTATGCTGAAAGGCCACCAGCATCACCGGTGTTGAATTGGGATCGTACTGGGTGATGTTGATCTCCTCCAGCTCATCATCCTGGTTAAAGGAGGAGAGTGCCTTGGACAGGTCGAGAAAGGCCTCATTCATATCCTTTTCCCAGATGTACTCCACCTCAATCAGTGCCGCTCCCACCCTGGAAGTGGAAGAAACATTAACCACACCACTCTGCCTGATGGCCAGCGATTCGACCCCGTCCACAAATTTTTCTTCCATCTCCTCCGGCGGACGTTCGCCGGCCACCAGTTCGATATAGAGCCTGGGACTGTGAAGATTGGGAAACAGGTCGATGCCCAGCTTGTCGAAGGAGATGAATCCCAGCAACAGCGTTGAAATAATGATCATGCTGACCGAAACCGGGTAGTTGACCGAAAATCTGGTGATGGCTTTTAACATGGCTCTGTTCTTGCTGTTTTATCTGAGTATCCTTACCCTGGACTGATCCCGCAGGGTTTCAAACCCTGAAATGACAACGCTCTCCCCTTTAAGCAGGCCCATTTTTACTTCCACGCTGCTTGCATTTTGCAAACCGGTGGTAATGATTCGTTCACTGGCTACCCCCTGCTCCACCACGTAAACAATCTGGTTCCGGT
>JAOZUK010000522.1 GCA_029938715.1 Bacteroidales bacterium
ATAAATAGGAAGCGGAATCGCTGATGAATAGTCAGCAGAAGTATGTTCCCGATCATTGTTATCTGTCCCAAATATTGTATTTTTGGTACAAATGCAAAATCTATGGGACAAAATGCACCACATCGCAAACTTGATATGCTTCCACCATCCAGGGAGAATGTAGAAACCATTGAGATCTTAAAACAAACCAACAGATCGACAGCTGCACTGGCGGAATTAAAAGGTATTGCAAAGACCATCCCAAATCAGGCCATGCTGATAAATGCCATTGTCCTTCAGGAGGCAAAAGATAGTTCCGAAATAGAAAACATAATTACTACGCAAGATGAGCTTTACAAAGCTCTGACTGTGAATAAGTCTAAGGTTTCTGCGGAGACAAAAGAAGTTGTAAATTATAGGAAAGCAATTTTTCATGGATTTGACATTGTAAAGACCCAGGGATTTCTAAGAGTAAATAACATTGTGAGCATTCAACAAGAATTGATTGACAATACAGCGGGAATAAGAAGCATGCCGGGAACGGTGCTAAAGAACGACCAGACTGGAGAGATTGTATACACCCCTCCTCAGGAGAAAACCGAAATACTCGACCTGTTGAGCAACTTTATGAACTATTTCAACCAAAATCATGACGATTTATCTCCATTGATAAATCTGGCAATACTACATTATCAGTTCGAGAGTATCCACCCTTTTTATGATGGAAACGGTAGGACTGGCAGAATTTTGAATATCCTGTACCTGATACTGAATGACCTGATTGATGTTCCAATTCTATACCTGAGTTCATATATCATTGAGAATAAGGCAGCGTATTACAGATTACTAAACCAAACAAACCGGACAGGAAAGTGGGAGGAGTGGGTTATGTTTATTCTAAAAGCAGTAGAGCTTACAGCTAATGGTACAATCTCCCGAATAAATAACATCAATAATCTCCTGGACAAAACCATCCTTAAGGTTCAAACTAGATCTCCAAAAATTTATAAAAAAGAACTTGTCGAATTACTATTTGAACAACCCTATTCCAAGATTGATTTTGTTGTTAGAAAGTTAAATGTGGAAAGGAAAGCTGCTTCAAGATACCTGAGAGAATTGGAAAAAATTGGAATAGTTGAATCTCAAAAGGTTGGACGGGAAACACTGTATATAAACAAAGAATTGATCGAGGTATTAAAGAAATAACGCCAAAACTAATTAAAGCTCCACGGAGCAGTCAATCAGCTCGCAGGATTCAAGACGGTCAGGTAGATGCTTGGGCTGCTGTTATCAGCCCTGGTCCAGTGGGCCTCCACACCCCATCGTGAAAAGATGCAACCCGACCTCTTCTTCTGGTTGAACAGGACATATTCTGAAGTGACTTTCTTATTGATTCTCATGGTCCGGTCCTCATTGATCCCACTCACCTTGAGCCACTCCAGTGTGAGCGCTACCTGGCCAACCTGTACTATGTTATACTCTCTTAAATCCAGCTCCACCCAACCCGATTCCTTTGAAATGGAGACAATCACATTGTCGGTAAGCAATTCTTCCTTGGGCAGACCATTTTCAAGTGTTCGAATGTGTAACCTGTACCAGCTGGTATCGTATGCCTGGCGATGAACATGAACATGCAGACTCTGAATAAATACCGGGGAATCGCCCAGATCCACCTCAGTTCCTAGTTCGTGCCCCTTTCCAAACCTTGAACCTCCCCAGCCACACCAGTTGCCGATCCGGTTAAATCCGGTGGTTCCAATCTTCCGGGCCTCTCCAAAGGGCTTCACAGTAACCTCCCCAATCTGGACCGGCTTGACAACCAGCTGAATGACTCTACTTTCATTTTTGAGCTCCCTCAAAGAAAAGGTCTGTGAATGATAACCAATCATAGAGATCCTCAGGGTAGAATCGGGCGACAGGTCGGTTACCACCAAACTGAATTCTCCTCTTTCATCGGTGATGGTTCCATACCGGGTATTCAGAACCCCAATACTCACATACTCAAGTGCCTCCCCTGTATTAAAATCAACCACCCGACCATGGATGGACTGACCATTCAGGTTTCCAAATAACCATAAGCAAAGAATTATGGCCAGGGTTGGCTTCATTGAAGTTGGCTCAAAACGTTAATCTGATTTGAAGATAGAGGAAAAAATGGGAATCTGGTCTCCCGG
>JAOZUK010000053.1:0-10701 GCA_029938715.1 Bacteroidales bacterium
AGGAAACCATGCGCCATCTGGCTGCGACAACTATTCCCGGTACATAAGATCAATATTCTCATATTATCCACAGTTATAATTATCAATTTCGATGCCCTCAACGAATTCAAGCATCAGCAGGCGGAGCGCATTTATCTTCTCAGGAATAAGGCAATACCTTGTTTTTGCACCTTCTATGTGACCAACAATCAGTCCTGCATCCTTCAATTCTTTAAGATGCTGGTTCACTGTTGTCCTGCCCAGAGGCAATTCTTCTGAAATGTCTCCGGTAATGCAAGTGTCAGTCTCAGCAAGGTATTGCAATATTTTGAGCCGTGCTGGATGCCCCAATGCTTTGAACTGCCTGGCCATCCCGGTTAATTTCGAATCGAAAAGATCCGTTTTTGCCTGTACCATGATGTTTAATATATGACGTAAATATACAGCATAAATTTTTTCACCCGATAATTGAATTACTGTTGAGTCTGTTTACGGTTTCAGTGTTAGTTTCAAAAACCAGAACAGAATCGAGATCAAGCGCTTTGTTTTGAAAGGCCTGGAGAAAGATCTTCGTGATTCTTCCACCTCCGATAAATCCAATCCTTGTTGTTCTCATAATTTTTGTTTTTAAGGCTATTTATGGCATTTCAGACAATTCTGTTTTACCTGGATGGAAGTAAAAATGAGCAAGCATCATTATGCTGCTTGCTATAGCCAGTATCAGTTCCAGATCAAAGAGTGTATAAAAGATCCAGTTACCACCCACCAGCATAAGCAGTCCACTGACACCTGTGAGAACAAGAATAATCAATAAAAACAGCTTCAGGGTGTAAGGCTTTCCCATAATGGACCGCCCCTCCCCCGGAGAGTGGCGGATGCTGACCAACAGTGTAGCCAAAGTTCCAAGAAGGATCAGTACTCCCATTCCAAAATGGTTGGCGTCGAGCCAGGATCTTGCCGGCAGCATGTAACTACTGAGTTGTTCATCAGGAAGTATCCAGGCTAGCATGAACACAACACCTGCTAGCGAGAGTAGGCATAGAGCGTTCAACCACGAAGATGGCAATAGATCTGTTAAAAAATGGCGAATAACGGCTATCAGTATGAATACCAGTGATAGTAGAAGCAGAATGTACAGGACAGGTTTAAGATAGCTTTCCCTGATGATCCCGGTCTTTGCCTGCACTGCTGATATTCCAAGGGAGGCATACTGGGGTGCAGTAACTGTGACCCCATTACCATCAAACGGATATTTTACCACCGGAGCCATGAAAAAATCGGCATTATAACTGTGGCAATCTGTACATCCGTTCTTACCCAGGGCACTTTTTGCCGGAAATATATCGTGGTTATAGGTGTGCACATTGCCATAGGGAGATGCCTCCCAGGGTTCCATGGGTAATTCGGTATATTCATTGCCCGATTGATAAACCCTGTTATTCATGACCCAAACCACATGTTTGCCCTCCAGGGGATAATTGATCTCCATGAGCTTCTCTGTAACCGAAGCAATCAGTGCGTCGATCTCTTCCGGACTGTTTACTTCAATCACCTGATCATTGTTATCATCCACAATCCGGGATAAGGCTGCATAGCTTGCAGGATTCTTAAAATGAGCTATCCACATTTTATATATATCCCCCATCCTGGGTTGCATCAAACCGGGTTCTCCATTGGTCTGGATGGCAGGCCAGGCGGTATGCACCCTGTTTGCAGGGTAGATCATATTCTTGTATTTCACAAGCTCAGGCTTAAATGAAAAAGTTGGCTTGTCATCGTATCCCATCATTTCCAGGTCACCGTAATGATTCCAGTAATTCATATTTGGATCATAGAAAGTCCAAAGATGTTTCCCTTTGGTCGGAATTTTTGCTCCGGGATTGAACACATCACTGGCTACGAAATATGCAGATTTCACAGTCCTTTCGGGAATATGACATGTCTGGCAGGCTATCTTTTCAAGGTGGAGTGGTGGCAGCCAGGCGTGCTTTGCCAATGGAGCTCCCAGGATGCCGTTGTTGTGGCAGTCGGTGCAAGTTCTCATGGTATTATCGAGGTCATCTCTTACGTGGCCACCGGGATCATCCCCTTTACCAAACTGATGCACTTCTTTCCCCCGGATCAGGTCATTGTCAGCTGACATCCCTGCCACGTGACAGTCTACACATTTCAGTCCGGCACTCAAATGGACATCGGTACGGGCCCTGAAATTGGCTCCTCGTTTCTTCCAGCCGGGTTTGGCATGGCACCAGAGACAGGCTTCATTTCTAGGTTCCTTCACAAGGTGCGGTTCGAGAGTGCCATCAGGATTAAAGTTCTCTTTGTAATAGGCAAGGATCACTTCCTCATTATTTAACACCGAACCAGTGACTTTTCCAAATCCCGAACCGGCAGTGGCGGCCCATTTGAAATTCATCGATTTAATTTGTCGTTTTCTTTCCGTATTATTGTATTCCGGAAGGTGGCAAATATTGCAATCGGCTTCGATAACACCCGATTCGGACCATTTTGCTTTATGATAATCACCATCTAAATCATTCAATCCTCCCGGAGAAAATCCCTTGTTCTCATCTGCCATGACCTTATCATATCGCAGTCCTTCCCGATCTAACTCCAACGATCCGCCACCGGGATGGCAAACACCACAGGAAACCACAAAATCAAATGAAGTCATATCGACCATTGCGGCCTGGACATTTTCTTTATCCGATAAGTAGCGGTATAAAGGAGCCGGTGAACACCACGGGCCTCCGTAATTCCCAGGGGAGGAAACCCACTGCATCCGCTCGGATTGAATATCCAGTGGCTTCTCACCCTTCCCTTGCTGAAAATGGTAACCTTCGGTGATCAGATTGTAATCGTGGCATTTGCCACAGGTTTGCCTGGGAGAATAGGGTTTATCAATATTTAATCCTTTCATGGGATTGATGGTATCACCCTCTTCTGTAAGAAGGTAAAAGGGAGGGCAAACACCGAGGGCAGTTGTCTTTTCGACCTCGGGAACCTGAAAATGCCTGTCAGGTTTTTCTGATTTCGATGACACAAATCCAATCACTACAGCAGTTGCAATGATGATTAAGAAAAGCGGCACAAGCATTTTTGCTTTCATTGTCATAGGTTTTATTGTGAGGATAAGGTGAGTTTAAAGCGGTACAAGACCTGGAGAGAGATTAAAAAAGCATTGCCTGGATACTCCGATTCGGGAGTACGACCTTTTTTCATAAAAAAGTATCCAAGTGCAGTAACAAACTGCCAGTTATCTCCATGGTCATATTTTGCAAACAGATCGATCTCGTCCCCCAGGAGCTTTTCTCCCTGGGGCAACCACAGATTTCCGTGAATGAGCTTCCCTTCCGGGTCAGGAATCCTGAATCGGTTGTATTTTAATTCAATGCGCATCTGTTCAAGCGGATAGATCTCCAGCATAACTTCCCTATCGTCCAGGTTGCTCCATTTTAACAGGTTCATCCAACCATAGTAACGGTCTCCGGCCCCGTAAACCGGATCAAACTCTTCGTTTTGCAAGGTTTCAGGTCGATTCCCAGAGGCATAAGTATACCTTAGGGTCACACCGGGTTTCCAGGCCAGTGTCTTCATCTGGTAACCCAGCAGAACAAAGAGGCCCGATCCTTTACGCCAGGAATTGCTTTCCTCTCCGAATTCATAAGTAAATAAAGTTTCATATTTCAGGGAAAAGTTTTCGGGCTGATAGAGCCGAAAACCGGCCCAGTTCCTCCGAATTTGTTTATCCCTGATGTAGGCTGCACTGCCCTAGTGTTTATGAGCAAAAAATAGATCAGTTCTTAATATCTCAGCAGGCTTTATCTGGAAATGTATTCCTCCACCGGTATATTCTGTATGCGTGAATGGTAAATATGTCATCCGGGGATCATGGATCTTAGTTCCTCCATACCAGATGGATCCGGACCACTTTGGTTTTTCAATATCCAGCCTGAAAGCGTCCCAGGTCCAGCGGCCGGTATTTCCCCAGCTTCCGGGTCCGAACACCCGGTAATCTTCAAAAGCGATCTTCTGCCTGCCAGCTGTTAACGAAAATAGCTGGAAAATACCATCAACCCGGATGCTTGCATCATATATTTCAAAAAACTCCTCCTGGGGATTCATGATGTAATATGGATCGGGAATATTGTCTGCATGTTTCTTAAATGCATCAGGTTCAATGGAATTGCGCAGGGACCATCCAAATGCCCTTGAATCCTGAAAATGGGCCGAAAACGTGATATTGTCTTTTACCCGAACAGTTGTTCCTGCAATAATCCTTTGTAAAAGGATGGATTCATTGGGATTGCCCATGGCAGGCTCGCTTCCGTAAAATCTGGCATTCATGTTGTTCCATTGTTCAAAGCGATGCCGGATGTTTCCGTCAATCGTCCAAAGAAGATTGGACGGCTCCTGGGCCATAACTTTTCCAGGGCAGGTCAGCCATAAACAAAGGAAGAACAGGCAACAGTAAAACAGGTATTTGAAAGACCGGGTCATTGCAAAGATTTAATTTCAAATGATTTTTTTGCATAATACCGGTCCATGATAAAGGCAATGGCAATGACCGCCGGCATGGTTAGAACAATGCGCAAAAGGGAAAATTTTACACCCAGGAAACCGATTTCAAACATTAGCATGGGAATTTTCAGCGTTGAGAATGCCCCCAGGTAAATAAATATATTAAAACGGCTGCATCCTTTTTTCCATAGTGTATATGCCACCGGGAATGCAGCATAAAGTGGTCCGGCCTGCATGAATGCAAGAAGTGCTACCAGCAAACTGCCCTTGATCCCGGATCCTGCACCAATATGTTTCTGCACTTTTTCTTTCGGTAACCAAACATCGAATAATCCAATGAGAATAAACATCAAAGGCAACATGCTTATCAGTTCGGTTATGAAGGTCCTGAAGTTGCCTTTTAAAATTTCTAATCCGGGTAAATAATCGGTATAAACAGAATACCCGGCAAACAGCGAAAAGGCTACTATGATTCCGATATTAACGCCATGCTTTTTAATGAATCTCATTTTTTATTTTTTTTAAAATAGGTTCCATAAAAATCCCATAAAAACACCTACTACCAAGGCAAAAACAAATGCAAGACTATTGCGTATAAGCGCCATGCGCCAACCAAAATATCTGGCTTCCACCGGCATGGTCATGATGCCCACCATTAAGAGGGTTGTGATAAATATGGCAATGACGGGGTAGCTAACACCTGATTGTACAAGCACCCCGGCCATTGGAAAAGCGATAAATCCCTGGATCAAAGAAATGGATCCTACCAATGCGGCAGCCATATATCCGTCAAAACCGCTTTCCTCGCCAAACCAGCCAGCGATTTTTTGCTCCGGGACCAGGTAAAGTAAGATGCTGACCACAATGATGACAGTCAGAATCGTTGGCAAAATTTTAAGAAACATCATGGCGCCTTTTTTCAGACCTAAGGCTGTCTTTCTTCGGTCTCCAATAAAAGAGAGTATCAGGCAGGCTCCGGTGATTATTAAAAGTAGTTTCATGATTATTTCTTGTTATCGATCAGGAGCTTTGTCACTGAACGTCTTTTGTGTTGAGTACTTTAATTAGTTCTGTTTCCTCGAAGAAACCTACATGACGAAAGAACTCTTTCCCGTCTTTATCCAGGAACACCTGGGTAGGTATGGCATCAACGTTATATTGATCAGCAAAAGGCTTACCCTCATCGGTCCAGACATCATAAAACACGACCTTCACCTGGTCTCCATACTTTTCTTCGATCGATTTCATAATTGGTTGCATTTTCTGACAGGGTATACATCTTACCGAACCCAATTCGATAAAAGTTACCTTGTACTTGATCTCTTTCGCCACTTGCTTTTTTGATGAATCTGTTTTATCATTTTGCGAAGTGTTTTGGGCACATCCGGTAAACGAAACAGTAGTTAGCAGGATCATAATCGCCAGGATATGTTGATAAATTGGATTTTTCATTTTTAACTATTTAGAAAATTAATCGCTTTTGACTTATTGTGACATTTGTTTAATGTGTGAGACTATCGCGTCAATTCTTTCATTGCTTACAGGAGTTTTACCTTTCACAATACCAAAATCGGTTGTGTTGAGGTGAATGAGATTCGTGAAGCCTTCATTTTCAAGAATCTTTTCGGCGCAGTTAAACGCACATCCGTCTAAAACAACAATTCTGGATTTCTGCTCTTTGGTTTTTTTTATCAATGGCTGATCGCTTATGGCCACCTTGGCCAGGCAGATCATATTTGCATCACCGCTATCAGAAAGTCTGCGGCCAACTTCATCGACATCGGTATCAACTTCTAATCTGTATAAAATTTCCGACATCATCGGGGGGTGTTCCGCCCGAACTCCTTGAATCGAGACCCGCGCATTGCGGTAGGGGATGTGTAGGATCTCAGAGTAACGTTGCACGTTTTTCATCATGCATGCGGCCAGGGAAGTTAGCAGGATCTCAGCAGGATTTGGCAATGTCTTATCACGATCTGATGTTGCATCAAAAACTATTTCGGTATGGTTGGCCATGGCGCTTGCTTTACCCCCCGGTTGCAATGAAGCTGAAATTTCATATCTAAGCATGGCTTTGTTTTTTTTAGAATTTCCCTAATAGATATTGCTATTTTTTTAATATTTAGAGTATGCAGTTTGTTGACGTTTCAGGAGCATCCTGTTTGCACTCTTGTTTTAGTTCTTCTGAGACTTCCAGTTGACGAAAGAAGTCAAGGAAAAGTGTTTTAGCTTGAGAAATATTATTGTCTTGGATCCGATAATTCTGACAAACCCCATCCGGAGTACAGGAAATCAATCCAGCTTCCTTGAGCTTAGCCATATGTTGCGATACTGTTGATTTGCACAATGGCAGTTGACTGGAAATATTTCCTGCAGGACAGTTTTTATATTTTGACAGATGTAACAAAATCTTTACCCTGGCCGGATGAGAAAGGACATCCAGCAGAGAAGCGAGCTTCATGGCGATGTCCGGATATTTAGATGATTCCATTACAGCTGGATTTCCCGAACACGGTAATTTTCTCAATAGTGTTATCATTAGTAATTGAATGAGCGCCGTTGATATGATTAAGTATCTGTTGCAAGGAAGGGACGTACCCCCTTGCAACCATATTCTTATTGACCACAAGAGTTGGAAGTATCCAGGTGTGGTAAGTAAGTATCTCATCCATAGAGTCTATAATCTCAATTGTAGCTTCAACCCCTGGCATGTTTGTTGCTTCTTCAATCCGGGAAATCATTCTACGGCATCTATTACATTTACCGCCAGGACACAACACTTTTATTTCATTCATCAAGCTCAAGTACTCAAGGTCTTCAGTTGTTCATTAGATTGCCCCGTAGATCAATCCAGAAATAGTAGCCATAATTACCACAAGCAATACATAGACAAGAGTTTTTTGTGTTCCCAGAACACCCCGGATTACCAACATGTTTGGAAGCGATAATGAAGGACCAGCTAACAACAAAGCCAAAGCCGGGCCTTTACCCATTCCCGCTGACATTAATCCTTGTAGAATAGGGACTTCAGTAAGGGTCGCAAAATACATGAATGCTCCTACTATTGATGCGAAGAAATTGGAGAAAACAGAATTTCCGCCTACGAGTTTTGCTACCCATTCATTGGGAATGATACCCGCCATGGCCGTCTCATCGTGGGTTGATCCCAGAAGGAAGCCTGCGATTAAAACCCCTATGGCCAATAAGGGCATAATTTGTTTGGTAAAATCCCAGGTCGATAAGGCCCATTCCCTGTTTTCAGATTCATTCTTATCCAACAATGTAATGATTGAGAGACCGGCAATTCCAACTATCATAGGAATAAGGGGTGAAGAGCTAATAAAGGATGAGCCTGCAGTTACAAGCGCAGCCAGGATAACATGCTGCCATTTTAATTTAAGGATAAATATCAACGAGAATATGAGGAAAACAGCAAACACTGAGGTGATATACCATTTGTTAGCCCAGAGCCAGTACCAACCACCACTGGTAACATCGCTGCCTGGCTTGCCCCAGTTTGCGAACACGAGGATCAGTACCAGTGTAAAAAAATGGAATGCCGTTTGCCACATAGGTCGCTTTTCAGGCATATCAGGAAAACTAATTTGTTCCTCTCTTTTTACTCTCTCTTCTTTCCGGTAAATTAAGGACATGGCTGAGCCAATTACTACAGCGAAAACCACTGCACCGATGATACGAGCTACACCCATTTCAAAACCCAATATTCGTGCGGTTAATATGATGGCCAGTATATTAATTGCCGGGCCTGAGTATAGAAAAGCAATAGCTGGTCCAAGTCCTGCTCCCCGTTTGTGGATACTGGAAAACAGAGGCAGAATGGTACAGCTACAGACAGCTAAAATGGTTCCTGAAACCGATGCAACGGTATAAGCCACCCATTTTTTTGCTTTGGCCCCAAAATATTTCATTACTGCACCCTGGCTAACAAATACTGCGATCACTCCAGCAATAAAAAATGCGGGCAAGAGGCATAATATGACATGTTCCTGTGCATACCATTTGGTAAGATCGAGCATAGCCATCACTGATTCCTTAAATCGTGCATTTCCCAGGGGCATAAAAAATGCCAGTGCAAATGCAGATATTGTCCAGAACAAAATCTTAAACTCCTTTTTCCATTCCATAATGCTCAATCAAATAAAGTGTTAACTCTTTTTTTAATGATTAGATACGTTCGTAAATAAACGAACAGTATTGATAATTTTTTTTAGAAATAAATAATCACTATATAATATATTCCAACCCCTATGAAAACAAAGGATATGATCCGGCGAAACCAGATTTCAAAGACTTTTATACGGTTGTACACCTTGCCAACACCAGAAACAGTATTGGCAAGTAACCAGGCAAAAATAATGACCGGGATACCAGTAGCTATGGCAAATACGATCGGAAGGTAGAGACCCGAAGTGCTGGCGACAGTCATTGGTATCAACATGCCAAAATATAGAACGCCACTGTAGGGGCAGAATGCAAGGGCGAAGATGATTCCAATCAACAGAACTTCCCAGTAACTACTTGTCCCCTTTTCCTGGAAGCGTTTCGTTAAACTGCTTACTCCGGGAAATTTAATCTTTATCAGGTCTAACATGAAAAGACCAATTATAATCAACAAGGGTCCAATTACCTTCTCACCATATTGTTGAAACCAACCTGAAAGTTTGAGCTGGTCGGCCCCGATGAAAATTATCAATGCCAGTAAGGTATATGATATGGCCCTTCCAAGTGTATAAACCAGACCATTAAAGAAAACTTTCTTACTGTCTTCTACATCTTTACTGATAAACCCAATTGCCGTGATGTTTGTGGCAAGTGGGCAGGGGCTGATGGCAGTCATCAGCCCCAGGATAAATGCCGTAACAACAGGCAAGCTGCTGTTGGCCATAATATTGTTAAGGAATTCCTCCATTTGATGTAAGATCTAACTTATATCAGGGGGTCAATCTTTCCCTTTATAATTTGCTTGAGTTTTTCCGGATTGATTCGGGCATATAAAAAGCCATCATTGGTGATATTAATTTTGGTGTCACCACTAACGATCAATAAAGTTTGTCCGGAAACCTCTAACTCTTCAGCTTTTTTAGCTGCCTCAGGCTCATCCAGGTTATACCCGGTAAAGCTTACCGTTTCACCGTACAATTCAGCAATAGAAGTTTTTGAAACTTCTTCAACAGCCTTACAGGTCTCACACCTTCTGGAAGAATGGAAGTAAAAGACTTCTACATGGTCTCCCGTTTTAACTTCAGTATTTACATTATTCTTATCGGGTTGTGCTGAACAGGAGATATTTATGCTTAATGCGATAAAAAACAAAAATAGAATGTTTGAGGTTTTCATTTGTTTATTGATTTTGGCTTATTAAATCTCTTAATTCATTGGCTGAAGGAATTCGTCCGGAGAAGACTACCTTTTCGTTTATAACCAGCCCGGGAGTATGCATGATCCCATATCCCATAATCTTCATAATATCCTCTTCTTTTACAATATTTGCATCAATACCCAAATCAGCAACTGCATTCTGTGTGGCCTTTTCAAGCGCTTTACATTTTGGGCATCCTGTTCCTAATACTTTTATCTTCATATCATTACTTTTTTAACTTTGTCAATTTTTAGTTCGCAAAATACCGAACAGTAAAATCAAATTTTTTAGATGCTATAGAATTTCTTAAATAGCATTTGAGCTTCTTTCCAGTTTTCCTTATTGATACAATACTTGATTCTTGGCGCTTCTATCTCACCCTGGATAAATCCGGCATCCTTTAATTCTTTTAAATGTTGGGAAAGGGTTGATTTAGCTATGGGCAGATCTTCGGTCAGATCACCACTATAGCAACAGGATTGCTTGGATAGTAATTCCAAAACATACATCCGAATGGGGTGCCCCATCGCTTTGGCGTATCTGGCCATCTTCTTCTGATCGTCTGTCAGTATTTCTTTTGCCATAATTAAAACCTCATATTGTTCGCAAATTAACGAACAAATTTTTTATAAAAGAAATAATTCGACGCATATTTTAAAATGTCTTCAGTTGTTTTTCTGCAAGAAGTCTTAAAAATCATATACAGTATTCTTTGTTATTTAGATAACGTATTCGTAGATTTACGAAGTACGAACTATCGTTTACGTTTATTCAATTGCTCTGTTCTTGCTAAAGAAAAAAAATAAATAGTGAACCCCAAA
>JAOZUK010000053.1:10801-25458 GCA_029938715.1 Bacteroidales bacterium
TTTATTCAATTGCTCTGTTCTTGCTAAAGAAAAAAAATAAATAGTGAACCCCAAATTAAATAGTGAACCCCAAAAAAATCAAAATCATGAAGGAAAAAATTTCTCGACAAGAGTTTTTTAGAAAGTCTGCAATTATTACTACAGGAGCCGGTGTAGCTGCTGTAGGCACTGGTTTCTTGTTTCCGAATGAAGCGCGGGCAGAAGGATTGGTCGAAACCTGGCCGGCACCCTATGACACCCTGGATGCAGAGGCTGTTCGAATAAGGGCGCATGATGCATTTTGTACTGAAGGAAAAGGTTGCTGCTACGCTGCCTTTGATGGTATTGTTGCATTATTGCGCGCGCAATTACCATCCACATTTCCCAGTTTCCCTAATGAAATCATGATCTATGGTCATGGCGGAGTAGTAGGATGGGGAACGATTTGTGGTGCAGTAAATGGAGCCGCCGCCGCAATTTCTCTGGTTTGTGACAAACCCACTTCTGATCAACTTGTGAGTGAACTGTGTGGTTGGTATACTCAGGCGCTCATTCCATCTACTATTAGTAATGATTATGCTGTTGCAGGTGACAAATTTACTGCCACAAAATATGATGGGGAATTGACGCAAAATGCCTGTGGATCAGTTTTATGTCATGTATCTGTATCACAATGGTGTAATGCCAGTGGAGTAGCTGTGGAGGATGCTAAAAGGAAAGAACGCTGCGCCAGGCTCTCCGGAGATGTAGCTGCCAAAGCCGCCGAGCTTCTGAATGCTCACTTCGGCAGCGGATTCATAGCGGAGTATGTTGCACCGGAGACTATTGCTACCTGTATCGCATGTCATGGCTCTGAGGGGGTGGAGGCAAATGTTGCTTCCAAATCAGAATGCAATCAATGTCATGGAGACTATCAAAAAGCCCATTCTTCTGTTGGGCAAAAGAGCATAGAGGCAACCAACTTTAGAGTGGAGCAGAATTTCCCCAATCCATTCACCAATCAGACTACGATTCATTATCAACTCGAACGGTTTGATACGGTGTCCATTGAGATATTCAGTATGGAAGGGAAACGTGTAAAAACACTCATGAGCAACAAACCTCATGGAAGTGGTGTATATACCATTGAGTGGGATGGCACAAGTGATTATGGAGGAAGAGTCGAAGCGGGAGTTTATCTATTTAGATTCCGGGCTGGATCCAAAGTGCAGACTGTAAGTATGATGAAGATTTAGGGTTTACTATGCCGATAGTATCATCATACACTTAAGCCTTGTTTCCCAACGCAATTCATAGGAGCCAGAGAGTGCTTACATGACTGTTCAGCTCCTACCCCTCTGTAAATCCATGGTTTCCTGGGTGATAAGGGCTGTAAGAGCTATTAAACGCTTCCAGGATCCCGGTGATACAAGCGCTTTTCAATGTGTTGAGCCTGTCCGTAGCAGCAGTCCTCCAACGCGGCTGGCAGGGGCAGACCTTCGGGCCCGATCGAGAGCATCAATTATGTTTGGCCTTTTGTTGGTATATGGTACAGACAAGGCTGATGTCGACACTAAGGACGAAAAAAAATCAGAGATAGATATATATCCCTTTTCCATCGCTAGTCAGCAGCAACATGTTTGGTTTTACATTTCAGGAGGTGGCGAGGGAATTTCAGTCTTTTAAAGGAGTGCACTCCGATAAATTCATATAAACTGATCTTCCACCATTTTTTAACTATTTAAGTAGATGTGTATACTCCTCATACATAAACCCTTTTAAGTTAAATGAACCTTGTTTGGTATCTGATGTTGTAATCATTACAAATAAGGAAGAAAATGAATACTAAAATAATCGGATTACTCATTTTGAATGTGCAGGTGGCGTCGCTCCTCGCTCAGAACCCGTTACTTATACCAGATACACTATCGGGATCTTCGATAAACCTCACACTTCAAAACGGCACCTTCAGTTTTTTCAGTGGCCAGAATACAACCACAATGGGAGTTAACGGAGATATTCTGGGGCCAACACTGATCCTTAAGAAGGATAATTTTGTGGATATTACGGTGAATAATCAACTGTCTGAAACCACTACCATCCACTGGCATGGTATGCATGTTTCGGCTGCAAATGACGGAGGCCCACATACAACCATAGAACCCTTAGAACTATGGAACCCACGATTCACTGTATTGGATAAAGCCGGTACTTATTGGTATCATCCTCATTTACATGAAAATACAAATAAACATGTTTCACTCGGAATAGCGGGGTTTATTATAGTAAGAGACGATGAAGAAGCAACATTGGACTTACCTCGAACTTACGGATCAGATGACTTCCCATTGGTCATTCAGACCAAAGATTTTGATATAAATAAGCAGATTGTAGTACCCTCAAACTCCGACGATGTTCTGATGGTGAATGCGACGATTGCCCCCTATCTGGATGTCCCTGCTCAAGTAGTCAGGTTTCGGTTGTTAAATGGCTCGTCGCAAAGAGTATTTAATATTGGTTTGTCAGGCAATCAGACTTTTTTTCAGATAGCTTCGGATGGTGGATTACTCAATAAACCTGTAGTTATGAACCGTTTACGCATGGCCCCGGGCGAGAGAACTGAAATACTTATTGATTTTTCGGACATAACAGAGCAATCAATCCAATTAATGAGTTATGCATCCGAACTTCAAAATGGAACGTATGGTGCTACCCGACCGGGTATAGGCCCAATAATGACTTTAAACGGGTATGATCCAAATCCATTAAACGGCAACAATTTTGATATTCTCAAATTTCAAGTTGTTGCTCCAACAATGAATCCGGTCCTTTCCATTCCTGAAACCCTGGCAGATGTAGTGCCAATACCGGAAATATCGGCTGATATTACACGAACACTCTTTTTTACGCCCGAATCGATGGGGCCAAATCAGTTGAACGGAAATTTTCTGATCAACGGTCTCCATTTCGATATGGATGTCATAAATTATTCCATCCCTTTAAATAATATCGAAATCTGGAAAATTACCAATCAATCAGCAATAGCTCACCCCTTTCACATTCACGATATCCAATTTTTTGTTTTAGACAGAAATGGAGTAACTCCTCCGCAAAATGAATTAGGAAGAAAAGATGTGATACTGATCGATCCCATGGAAACAGTTCGGGTGATTACCCAGTTTACTGATTTTGCTAACGATAGCGTTCCTTACATGCTTCATTGTCATATGCTGACACACGAAGACAAAGGGATGATGTTACAGTTTGAGGTAGTGGATTTGACTACCGGAACCAGGATGGAGCAAATTAATTCTGGTGTGGTTAGTGTGTATCCAAATCCGGTGAAGGAAAGTAATGGAACACTGACAATTTCCGGATTTAGCAGTGATCAGGTACATCTCGAATTATATAACATGCAAGGGCAGAAAATTATCGAGCAGAAAATTGTTACAACGATAGAACCATTCACAATTCATCTGCCCGGAAATCTTCATGGCACATACTTGCTCAACATCAGTGGGGACAAAATAACTCATACACAAAAAATTATAGTAAAGTAGATTTTCTGCTTAAAAAGGGCTGCAATCTCGCAGCTCACTATTATCTTAAACTATTATGGTACAGGCGAAAACGGAGTTATTCGATACAAAATTGGAGATGGCCATCCAGAATATGATAAGTAATTTTCCCAGCATATAAGGAGAGAAATCTTAGCAGAATAGTGTAAACTAATCATTACTTTTATTGATACGGAAACCAACGTTAACAGCCGGGTGTCCCCTTACAGGGTTCACCTTAAAAGCGCTTGAACTGTATGCGACAAAAACCGCACATACGTTTTTATGAGGGCGTAAGCTACCCGGTTGCGTCATGCGAAAAACAAATAATTAAGCCAAATGAGTAAACACCTTACAATAAGAATGGCATGGCACGATAACAACTGGGATGGTAAGGTGTGTTGCAACCCGGAGGGTAATACATGATGCGAATAAACACGAGAAATCATCAGAAATACAAAGTGCAATAAACACAATAAAGGCTTTAAAAGATGAACTTGGAGTATAAACCTCTCCTTCGCAGCGAATGTAAGCCTTAGTCCTTTTTAACCGATCGCTGCTATTAGGGTAAGAGTAAAGTTAATAAGGATTGTACAGATTCTTTGGAATGATATTTCAGGATAAGTTTTTCACGTTTAAGATTAAAGTGGACCGGAATCTCCGAATATATGGACATATGTTGTAATAGTACATTAGGAATGGTAGAGCAAAGGCCAGAAAAAATAATGCCCGGAGGGCGTGTTTTTCTGGCTTTAACGAGCGGATCGGCTAAAAGCGGGTTGAGGCTTTACTCTTTGCCTGTACCGGAAACCGGACTGGCAATGTGTAAAGCAGCGTTGGCCAAAAAAGAGATGGGAAAAGGAAAACAAGTGATCGCAGAGGTGTTCAGGATTCATTCATATGTATATTATATTTGGCTTTAAATATACAAGTAAAAATCCACCCTCTGAGAAGGTGGCATTGAAATACCCCCAAGGAGGTGGGTTTTTAAATTAAACTAAATATTATTACAGCCAATTATAATTGTGTTTTTGGCTTTACCTACTACATAAGCAGTACTTTCAGCCAAAGTTAATAAACCTGCAGATTACACCAATAACGTCATTATAGTTGAGCACCAAAGCTGTTCGCGGGAATGTGGGAGGCTGCGGGGAGGATAAAAATAAAGGACACCGACCAGCGAGTGGAAGATGTCCTGTTATGTCGGCTTTTCTGAACGAAGTTCGAACCTTTTTCGAAGGAGAAGAAGGTAAAAATTCCTGAACCATGGGGGTTCCGCATGTGTCGGACGGTCTGGGTTGCGAAACTGTTCGCTGAATTTCCCACAAGATCGGGCTTTACCGGCCGATCAGCCTGTCGGTTGATATGGACGGATCGGTTAAACATCGGGCAACCCGGCATCCCGTATCCGTCAGGATCAAAGAATCCCGTTAATTCGGTTGGTTCACAAGCCCGGTTGTGTATAACAGTAAGAAATTGTGAGTGTCCGTCCATAACCTATCCCGGTACTCAGCGAAATCCTATACACCATCGCGATCGCTTGTTTTCCTGCGTGCAGGCAAAAGTTTCGAAGGGTGGCCTTTGCTTTTTTCAAAAAGTAGAGTGCCCGACAGGGCGTGCTTTTTGAAATGGGCAAATCGGGCAGGGAAACTTCTATTTTTCGAATATTTCAAATGGGGACTTAAAGTAGATTTACGGAGCTCTGCATCGCTCACATTAGCAACCCCAAGCTCGAAAATTCGGATCATCTCAACTTGCCGTGAAGAGAATTAAGAATTGAAATCACTGACAGTGATAATGAGCAATTGATATTTTTTTTCTCTTATTCATGCATGTCAGGCTGATAAATATCCTTCAAAATCATTAATAGGTAGTCCGTTTTAATCTTACAAATCTTACTGTCTCGGTTAACCAATTTTCACAATGATGACAAAAGAGCTAATAGAGTAACAGGAGGCGTTGAAATGATCGAAAGTCAAAACATAGAATATAAAACTAACTGGCGGGATGAATACCTGAAATGGATATGTGGCTTTGCCAATGCAGAAGGAGGTAAGATATTTATAGGAAAAAATGATGATGGAAGCATTATTGGGCTAATGAATGCTAATGAGCTTTTAGAACTTATTCCGAATAAAGTTCGGGATGTACTGGGCATAATGGTAGATGTAAACCTTCACCTTGAAGATGGAAAATACTATATTGAAATAGAAGTTGATCCCTATCCATACCCTGTGCATTTCAAAGGACAATATCATTATCGATCAGGTAGTACAAAGCAAGAGCTAAAGGGGCATGCGCTTAATAGGTTTTTGCTTGAAAAAGTTGGCAAACGATGGGATAGTGTTCCGGTTCCTGATATTTCGCTAATAGATTTAAAGGAATCATCAATTGATCGATACAAAGCCAAGGCTCTAAAAAGTAAAAGAATTGATGAGGAGATACTTAATGATTCTTCAGAATTATTACTTGACAATCTTCATCTGTTTGATTCATCTCTGCTAAAACGTGCTGCAATTATGCTGTTTCACCCAGAACCTGAACGCTTTATCTCTGGTTGTTACATAAAGATTGGATTTTTTAAAACTGATGAAGATTTATTATTTCAAGATGAAGTTCATGGTAATCTGATTGATCAAATTGATCGGGCATATGATTTGATAAAAACGAAATACACTACCTATGCCATTGAGTACTCTGAGACTAGTAGGCTTGAGCACAGCCCTTTCCCTGAGAAGGCAATTCGTGAAGCTTTACATATGCTATCGCTCATAAAGATTATTCTGATGCCACTCCAGTTCAAATCAGCATCTATCCTGATCATATTATTTTCTGGAATCCAGGGCGATTACCAGACCAATGGACAACCAGTCACTTAACAGAAAAACACCCGTCAATACCTTTCAATCCGGATATTGCGAATGCACTTTTTCGATGTGGAGATATAGAATCATGGGGTCGTGGCACAATTAAAATGATTAATGAATGTGTTGAACATGAAATTCTACCACCAGATTTTAATGTTGAGATGTCAGGTTTTATGGTAATTATGTTCAGTAATCCTAAAAATTTATTGTCAAGAAAAGGTTATGATAATACTCTAATTGACATTGTAATTGACACTATTAAACAAGGTCAAACGAGCAATACAAGAGTTCGAAAGATATGTGCAGTTAGTAAGGCTACAGCAACTCGTTATCTTGACCAACTAGAGGGAAATATTCTTTCACGTATTGGAGAAACAGGTAGAGGTACTTATTATATTATTAAAGGACTCACTGAGGGCTCAAATAAAGTATAAGATAACGGTGTATCAGCGCAAATAGTTGAAATACTGTTGGATATACAACATAATAAAGGACTCCCCCCGAAGAATGAAGGAAGTCCCATAGTGTCGGGGTGAGTAGATTATTAAAATGGTATCAAACGGCTGATAATCAGGTGTGCAATTTGTACTGGAAATTTCAGAATCTGCTGTTTTTTGTACTATGTTTTCTTGGGGAGGCTAGTATACTCAAGGGATACATGATCTTTTCTGATTTAACGATTTCTAAATGGCAGTATAAATGTTTAGTAATCATTTCTAAGGATCGACATTGAGTTGTTCAAAGATTCGGCAATAATATTAGTTTGCTGCCAAAACATAGTTTATATATCTTTGTGAAAGACAATTACCATCGCGAACAAATCATTACATATTAAGGAACTGAAAATTGCCTTTACACTTGGTAAGGTTATTACAATTCAGGATATCTCGAAGTTCTATGAACAATTTGAAGAAGGGATCAAGCGATCTACAATTGACTGGCGGATATATGAACTTACACAGAGAGGAATTCTTCACAGAGTAGACAGGGGGATCTTTTCCCTTTCCGAAAATGAAGCCAGTGATTTCATACCGGAAATCAGCAGATCATTGAAAAACCTGTCCGGCAAACTAATTAGGCAATTCCCGTTTATAGATATTTGTTTGTGGTCCACCAAGTGGTTAAATGAATTTATGCTGCATCAACCCGGATGGTTCTATACCATTCTGGAAGTGGAAAAAGATGTGATGGATTCCGTATTCTACACCCTGAAAGAACAAGGAAAAGATGTGTTTCTTGATCCTTCGGAAGAGATCTTAAACAAATATGTGATCAATAGCAGAGAACCTATTATTATTACTCGCCTGACTACTGAAGCCCCTACCCAGAAAATTCATAATGTTGTTACGCCAACACTCGAAAAAATGTTGGTGGATATATTCTGTGATCAAACGCTTTTTGCTACCTATCAGGGAGCTGAGTTGAAACGGATATACCAGGCTGCATTTGAGAAATACAATATGAGTCGTGTTAAGATGATGCGCTATGCCAGTAGGAGAAACAAGAAGTCTGAACTGGAAGAGTTTATAAAAGTAGCTTTAAAGAAACGGCAATAAATGCATTATATTGCCAAATCTTAGTAAATATGATAAACCCTGACTCATTAAAAAAAGAATGGATAAATGATGTAGCAAAAAAGCACAAATCGGATCCTATTCTGGTTGAAAAAGTTGTGCGGGCCCTCTATCTTCTGGAACTACTTCAGAAAAGTAAGTTGGATTTCATTTTTAAAGGAGGTACAGCTCTAATGCTTCTCCTTCCTGAACCGAAACGATTATCTATCGACATTGACATTATTATTTCCGAAAAAGCGGATAAAGTTCAGATCGTATTTGATGGCATTCTCGAAAACTCTGATTTCCATGAATATAAGGAAGATGAGCGAGTAGTGAAATCTAAAATTAAGAAAGCACACTACAAATTCTTTTACAAAACGGCAACCAATACGCGTGGAGAATTGGAGTACATTCTACTGGATATCCTCTATGAGAAAAGTAATTATGGAGATCATACCAAACAAATCGAAATTGCATCACCATTTTTATTATTGGAGGGTGAAAACGCTACGGTAATGGTTCCGACACCTGAAGCAATCCTGGGGGACAAACTAACGGCATTTGCACCCAATACTACCGGTGTTCCTTATGGCCGGGAAAAAGAGGTGGAGATAATCAAGCAATTGTATGATATTGGGCTCTTGTTCGATATAGTAGGAGAAGTGGAAATCATTTCTGCAGTATTTAATAAATTTGCCAGGACCGAATTGGCTTACCGCGAAATGGTAGATTCGATTCCGAAAGACGTTTTGAAAGATATAATGGAAACCGCTGTTGTAATCGGAACCAGGGGTAAAGGAGGTAACGGCAGTTTTCCCGAACTCCAAAAGGGTATCCAGAATATCAGGAATTATATCTTTTTAGAGAGCTTTCATCTGGAGCGGGCAATGTTACCAGCAGCAAAAGCTGCCTATCTTTCTGCAATTCTTCAAACTGAATCCAAAGAAATCAATCATTTCTCAGACCCAATGGATGTAGCTGACTGGCTAATTGAGCAACCCTTTGAAAACCGTTTGAACAAATTGAAGAAATCAAATCCAGAGGCGTTCTTCTACTGGTATTTGGCGTTTGAACTATTAAGTATTAATACTGAAAATTAGACACTGAAATATCCTTCATCAATTTTCGTATTATTTCCTCAAATACCTGAGAAAGGTATCACTATTTTCTATAGTTCCAAAATCCCTTTGGATTTTTCCTTAAACCGCTCTTAAATATAAGATTTTATCCATTGTTTCAATTTGCCTTATCAAATTCTTGATTTTCCGGGGGATCTTATTTTCATCATGCCCGGCATCCTTTGTACATGCCATTACCTGATCATGGTCAATTTCCGCAAATCTTTCTTCGAGGAACATTTTCTCATTCAGTATAACTTTCATATAATCAGGATTATTAAGGTTTTTGACCAGTAGTGTATCAGCAAACATGGATTGCAGCTTTTTACACATTGAGTTATTTCCCGTTGTTCTTCGGTGGGCTCTTCTAATCCCTCTGAAAAACTGTTCTATGATATTGTTTGTTCTTTGTGGTTGAATGAAAGAATCCCCTTCAGTCGAAGTGATTTGTATCGGATCGCTAAACAACTTTCCCCAGTATTTTTCAATTTGACCTATTAATTTTTGATGGTCCTTGTTTTCTTGCTGGTATTCTTCCTGGATGAACCATTCCTTAAATTCCGTTACTCTGTTTTCAATTGTCTCAATTTCAACATCTTCTCCATTGTCGTTAATCCATTTGCCGTGGTTGGCAATGCAATAGACAGGGCATGTCGTAATTTGTCAAAAACCTTCTCTTTTCCTGAAAATATCTGATAAGCTTCCAAACATTCCTTGTCGTTAATCAGTGGGGATAAATCATCTGTAAGCTTTGTAATCATCTTTGATACCTTATTGTCATCGCATTGGTTTTGAAAAGACTTTAATTTTCGGTACACCAGGCCTAACCGTCTGTAAAATTCGTTATGTGGCCTGTCAAAAGGAAAGCCAAATCCATTCCCGCAGTTTTTACCATCTAACGCCCAAAGTATTAAGATATGGCATATCTGTTTTACTATCTGACAGTCTTGTCCATTTAATCTCTTTGTCGTTTTTATGGTCTCGTTTATTTGGCTGACATTGATATCACCAGTCTTATTTTCAAAATAATAGCGGAGCCGATAGCGCAATTGTGATGTAATACCATATTTCTTCAGTGTATTGCGGATAATAGAGTATTGTTCTTCTAAAAGATCTTTTCCCAGATCCCTCAAAAAGTGAAAATGACAGATATAATGCGGTGTAACTGGGAACACTTCTGCGATTGCGCTCAGCAGAGCACGTCCCATATCGCTGGTTACAGCAAGAGGGCAGCCATATTGTTCTGATATTTCTTTAAGAAACGGGACAACCTGTTCTTTACTTTCACCGGGGACTTTTACATTGGCAAGTACAAAGTTGCTGATCTCGTCAATAGCACTTATCAAATGGGGGCTTGCCCCTTCGCTTGTGCCATCTATATGAAGTATATACCCCCCTTTTCTTTGTATTTGCTCCTTCAGTTTTGTCCGCGCCTCTTTATGCAGGATAGATAAGTAAATAATGAATTTTTGAGCAAGGTATGCCACTTCAGAAGATGAAATATGTATGTTCCTCTCCTCTAATGCCTGCATCGTTTCCCGCAGTGTATGGTACTTCAGAAAAATCAAGCGCCCTATGAATACAATTATATCATATCCTACATTTGAATATTTTGGCACTATATTTTCAAAATCTTCCGGCGGGTAAACTATGTTGCAATCCGGGCAATGCATAAAAGTTCGGTGTGCATTAAAAACACCGATGTCCAGACTATATGCTTTTCTTGTATCAGTATGGTGAACTTTCAATACCGATTGGCAATCAGGACAATGTGTGTTTATCGTTTTGAAATGGACCACCGGTTTTTGTGTAAAAACACCGCTGAGGCTTAGACTATTTGCGACCTCGTCCAATAGATTGCGTAATAAACAAACTACCTCAAATCCGGTGTTTTTTTTTCAATCCCGTGTTTTTCAAGGAAACCAGTTGCCTGCAACTCACTTATCTTAACATGATCTTTTTGCAGTCGCCATACCAATTGAGCGGTGCTGTCCTTTGGCCGCCTGATTTTTTCGATTAGAAACCTTATGGCTATAAGACATGGTATTTCATCATCCCGCAATTGAGTCTGGATAGATTTGTATTTATTAAGCTGTGCCTTGTATTCCTGCTGATCGCAAGAAAAATAAACATACTTCCCGTATAATTTTTCCCGTCGTATTGCGTCTTTTCCTGATAAGCGATGAAGCACAGAATGAGGGGCATAGTCTATTAAATCTCCAACCTCCTCTGCGTGTAAGCCACTGGAAGATTGGTTGATTAATTGAATTATGGTTTGGGTCAGGTTACCATATTTTGAAAAACGTATATCGGTATAATTCCAGAGCCCCGATGAATCGAATTTTGGAATATGCAGTAAAGTATAGTACCGTCCGTTTTTGTTGTAACTGGTGATGGCTCCCCATTTCTTTAACTTTCTGCGTATGGTGATCTCCGATACCTTCATCCGCTTTTTAAGGCCTTTAATGGTTAAAACTTTGTCGTCACCATAAATATCTGCCGGTTCAAATTCCTGGGATGTTCTCATTGATAAAGTATGCTTATTTATAAATGCTAATATAATATACATTATCATTAATTGCAAGAATAATACTCCAAAAAAGCTGATATACACGAATTTTATGATATTTTTAAAGGAAAGGAAGGGTGAGGGAATTTAGTATACTTTATCAATGCATTGAAAATTACATGATTGAAAAATCCAAAGGGATTTTGTTACAATAGCAAAAGATTGTGCAAATATGGTGCAAGTAAAAACCCAACTATCTATATATCAGACAGATGAGTTTAACATAGTCGGGGTGAGTAGATTATTAAAATGGTATTAAACGGCTGATAATCAGGTTTGCGATTTGTACTAGAAATTTCAGAATCTGCTATTTTTTGTACTATGTCTTCTTGGGGAGGCTAGATTACTGAAGGGATACATGATGCTCAACCGGAGAGTTGGTTTTTTGTATTACTTCGGTTTTGGGAAATCAATATCCATCTTCCAATCCAATTGATTCAATACAGTTACTGTGAAATCCTTGATAGTGTCAATCAATTTCTGGAAATCAGGAGAATCACCATAAATCATCTCCTCTTGCATAGTCCGGTAATCAGCTTCCCATGCATTAATAATATCAGGAATTGGTAGTGGATTCAGTGTTTGAGGTTGATGTAAATTGTAATCGATACCGCCAACATGATTAAAGGCTTGTCTGTGTTTCACAATAGTCTGGTAAAGATCTTTGTGAGCAATCGCATTTAATCCATGTTCGCTTTTCAATATCTGGAACACATCATATAAATGTCGGCTAAGTCGTTTAACTCTGATCCTATCCTTTGGTCTGTGGAATTCTTCATGTAGCAGGAATAGTTTCTCAAGGAATGTCCTTTCTGGAATTACAGTGGGAATTTCAATTGGTCCTTCTGCGAAGTCTGATTCCAGGTAGTGATCCTCTAACAGGGAAGAGAAAGATCTCACTTCCATGGGTTCCATTTGTGAACTACAACTGATTTCCAACAATACTCTTGGCTCAACGTATCCTGGATATTCGATTACATTTGGGTAGTGGATCTCAACCTTAACCGGATCAGCATCACTTGCTGTTTGCTTAACATAGTTCAGTTTAATATCCGATAATCCATTATCCTTAAGCTTCTTTTCTAAATCTGAGGAGAGTTTGTCTTCAATGTACCCTCCAGTAATCTTACGAAGTTTCTTTATCTGACTTCTGGTAAGTACTCCATCAAAACCAAAAAATGACCTATCAAATACAAGATCGATATCTTCAGAAAATCGTTCGATTAAATTCTAAGCTTTGCTTAATGATGTACCTCCTTTGAAAATCAGACTTTTGCCAACCTTCAACTCAAATATCCCGGATAATACTTGCACTACCCACCAATCCTTCTCAATGGCAGAAGGAGCTATACCAGTGGACTCAGAGACCTGTGTATAAGCATTGATTTTAGTTTGACTGGGTATGTTATACCATTCGTTGCTCATCCTCTCGATTATTTACGGATCATGATGCCTGACGCATGATTTTTCTAATCCATTCAGGGGCCAACCGGATATCATGCTCCAAACGATACTTATCTTCATTCTTTAGATGATTAAGAATAATACCTATCTCTTCTTCTGTGACATTGTCTTTCCCAATCGCCTTCATAGCCTGAATTACAAGTCCACTAATTTCACCAATGGCTGCAAGGTTTTTTGGACTTGCCTTTTTAAAAACAATTCTACGTTTGCCCAGGTTAATCTTCCTGGCAGTCCCATCTGTCAGGTATACCACATTCATCGGTACCTGGGTTGACAATCCCAGTGCATTTAGGGCCAGGGTGCCTGTTGGAACGATACGAGCCTTATCCCTTTTTGCAATGGCTTTGGCAATAGATTCAGTACCTGGCATAACCGGCCCTATAATCGGATCTATTTCCTGGCGTGTATAAATTCCGCGCGCAACACGTGTAATCTCCTCTTTTGTTGCAAGTCTTTCCAGTACCTTCGAGACAGCCTTTGAGTTGCCAAAACGTAGGAAATCTTCTGTAAAAAACAGCGAACCCCTCCTCGCTTTCCTGAATTTTGTTAATATTTGTAATTCAATACCTTTGTACATGTAAAACGTTTGAATCTGTCGCAAAAATAGTAAATAATTGCGACAAAATACGCGCTTGTTAGAACTTAATTAACTTGTGGCAGGATGAATATAGATGAAAAAAATCTGGCGGTTTACAGGTCTTTGTTCAAAGGTCGTTCTGATACCTATGCAGTAAGATGGGAAAAAGAGGGCGGTAGCGGATATATGCCTGCCTGTGAACTTTCTACCCTTTGAAGGAAATCTGATTCAATACAAATTCCAACACAAAAGATTGTGCAAATATGGTGCAAGTAAAAACCCAACTATCTACATATCAGACAGTTGGGTTTAATATGGTCGGGGTGAGTAGATTACTCGGCACTTTGTGCCTCGTGATCGATAGGAGGGGGGGGCTCAAAACAAAAAGCCTCAGCTCACTTTGTTCGCCTGATTCTTTTTTGCTGTCCTTCTCCGTCAAACAAGTTTGGGTCGAAGTCCAACAAAAAAGCCTCACACTTTCGTGCAAGGCTTTCTGTTTGGTCGGGGTGAGTAGATTCGAACTACCGACCCCTCGCCCCCCAGACGAGTACTCTAAACCTGGCTGAGCTACACCCCGATCAATAGTGGGTGCAAATGTAGGAAATATTTCAATTTCTCAAAAACAGTTTTCTGAGGACAGTTTTCTGCCATCCCGTCATCATATGCATGTTCCATCAACACATTGGCTGAAAGAATGTCCGGATGGATTGAAAAAGGAAGAAGTATTTGGATTTGGTACTGTTTTTGCCCAGGGAAGGAGGAATCTTTGTAATTTATGCGGTCGGTTGGAGACTAAAGAGATATTCAAGTCAATAACAGATAATATAAAATAACTATAGATACTGCATATAAATAATATATATTATAAATAATAATATGACTTTGATTGCAAAATATACATTATAATAATGTAAATACATAATAATACGATAATATAATAACCCATTAACCCATTAACCCATTAACCCATTAACCCATTAACCCATTAACC
>JAOZUK010000523.1 GCA_029938715.1 Bacteroidales bacterium
GTTTAAAGTATTAATCAATACAAAGCGGGAATGTACCCATTTTCATTTTAATGATATAACGGTAAGTATCCGCATCCCAAATATTGGGACCTCCGCCCCGTTCACCGATGCGTGTCAGAGTGAGTTCTATCTGGTGGCTTTCGCGATCTTCGAGAAGTCCAAAGTTGGAAAGTTGCAGGTTGGTGGAGTCCAGTCCGGGAATCAGGTCATCAATGATAGTCACGGTTTCTTTTATTAAGCATACCATATTTTCGTCAATTTCGGCAACCTGCAGGGGATATCGCGGACTATTGCCCACAGGAGGATTGTTGCTGATATTCAAAAAGCAATAGAGTTTTCCGGTTGCTTTAGACCGCAGGGTTCTTGCATAAGTGGCAGGTGAATAGAACTGCTCACCTGTGTCATAACGCAGATCGGTGATCTCGCTCCAGGTGAGGCCACCGTCACTGCTGATACTGATCCACTTACGCCCGGGACATTCCAGCGGATCCATGTAGACATTTGAGCCGCGCATGATCAGCAGAAGTCTTCCATCGGTAAGTTCACTAATATCAATCTCTACCAATCCCCGTGTGGAGATCTTCCTGGGCAGAAAGATGCGGTTGGAAGTCTGCCAGCTGTACGCCTTCTTCTCCGGATCCCATTTGCCCACAAAGCACATGGCCCCGGCTACACAACCTTCACGGTAGGTATTGGGAAACTGCACAGGTACTTTTTCATCTTCTTCATCCTCATAAGGAACAGGAATGGTGGCAGCCAATACTACATTTCCACTTGAATGTATGCAGATATGGCCGATGTACATCTCATTGGTGCGAAAGTATTCGGGATTGCCCCAATTGTCCGGATCAAAGTCAGGGCCATCTTCATATTTTAGCAGGTGACCCTCATCCCAGCTCTCTCCATTGTCAGCGGAGAGTTGGTAAAATCCATGATCGGAAAATTTGCGATCGTCTGACCAGGCACTGCTGATGGCCTCTCCCGGGTCTCCCTGAAGGATTCGCTGGAACACCCGTTTGATGAGCATCCCGGACTGGGGATCCAGTGGACCGGTACCGTCCTGTGAGGGACCGCCAGACTGGACAAATCCCTTTTGTTCAGGCGCTTCATCAAAAACGACCTGCCAGGGCAACCAACTCCTGCCATTGTCATAAGAGTAGCGTTCGCGATGGGTATCCGACCAGTCACTGGTAGAGACGTTGGTCCTTAGCTCACGTTGTTTCAGACCCTGGCCTATGTATTGAATCCGGTCCGTGGTTGCTGTGTTTGGGTTTGGGGATGGGATAAGCAGGTTTTTCTGAATGGTACAAATCCTACCTGTGGTCTCATGTTTAAAAGTATATCGGCCATTTACATAGTATCCTGCAAATATCCTTGCAAAACGCCAGCCTATGCGGCGTTGCCCCTCTGAGTTGAAGTGAATACTGTCTTTTTTGCATTCCAGATCATCCGTCCCAATTACAAAACTGTTTTCATCACCATTTGCTACCCTATGGATGATCTCATTAATAGAATCACTTTTTCTTTGAAACTCAGATGCTCTAAAAGAACCCAATTCTCCCATTAGAAATGGCAAATGCTTATTGCCTATTATGTTTCTGAATTCCCTTACAAGGTTTCTTAAGTTTTGTTCATATGTTGGAATCAGATCTGAGGTGGCATCACTCTCGCCCTGTTGCCAGAGAACACCTTTTACAGTGCCATGCTTTCTAGCAAAATCAACATTATTTTTAAAAACAGAATCACCCAGCCATTGTTGAATAGTACTACCCCCCACGTCGCAAGGCACCAGAGCAATGCTCACGGAGTCTGGAATATGATTGATCATTTCCCTGCCGAATGACAACCCGCAATCCAGACCTGCCAGCTCAGGTTCATAATGTTGAAGCGGTTCTTTGGCGAAGATCCATTGTTTGTTTTTCGTGATCGTCAGTATGCGCGTATCCGTTAAAGTATCACACGGTTCCACGAAGCCCCGTCCGGCCATATTAGATTGTCCGGCAAGAAGAAAAATCCATAAATTGTGCTTGTCTGGTATTTTTTCTGCTTCAATAATTTGTTTTGGGAAATTCTGACCATTTAGTAAGCTGGAGAGAAGTAAACATGTGAATGGGAAGATGTACCTCACGAGATTATTATTC
>JAOZUK010000524.1 GCA_029938715.1 Bacteroidales bacterium
AAGATATTAAAAAGGTTATTGCCAGCCGTATTGTGGCAAAGAACAAGGAACAACGCCATAATCTGGAGACAAAACTTGCCCCGTATGCGGAAAAGATCACCGATGTTGCTACCCACATGGATGGCTATGTGGATCTCTTTCCACTGACACCCTTCCTGCTCGAACTGTTCGATGACCTGCCTTATTTTGAAAAGCGTGGGGTGATCCAGTTTGCCATGTCTGAGATCAAGTACCTGCTTAATGAAGAGTTCCCCTACTTCATTACCTTTGAAAAGATCTATGACATCCTGGAAAACAATCCCAACAAAAAGAACCTGGAAGAGATTTATAAAATCACCCAGGTTATGCGTATTCTTTCCCAGAAAATAAATTTGCTTGATCCAAAGTTCCAGGAAGATGCTCTTAAGGTAGTCAAAGGTCTCGCTGTTTATTCATTATGGAACCAGAAGGAAAAGGGAGCCACCGCCCAGGAACTTGCCAATAACTTGATGCTGCTTCCTCAAAAGAAGCTCTATTCTGCAGCTGATAATATTTCACTCATCATCAAGAAGATACTCAATGTTACAGATGGTGAACATATCAAGGCGATTAAAGATGAAACAACAGGTCAGCAGTCTTTTCGCTTTGTAACCGAGGGAGGACCAGACCCTGAGCAGAAAATCAGTCAAAAGGCTGCCAGTGTTTCAGATTCGCAGGTGGAATTTGAACTGATGGCCCAGCTTGCCGACATGCTTGAACTGGAGCGACTGAATGGTCATGCAGACATCTTTCATGATGAATGTGAATGGCAATCTGTTAAATCATTTCGGACAGGCTATGTTGTTCTTGCCAAAGAAAAATCCCATTTCATCCAGCTTCCCCCCAGAGATTATGCCATTGTCTTTCTCTCACCCTTTGTTAAGAATTTTAAGGAGTCATTTGCCACCAATCAGCTGACTATCAAATTTCAGCTTAACCAGGTGGAAAATATAGAGCTTCTTAAAGAGATAGTTGCCATTAAAGAACTTCGGGACTCAAATTTCCAGAAGATGTTGATGTCCAAGAAGCTGGAACAGCGAATCAATGGGTACCAAAAAGGCAAAACATCGGTCAACGGACTTAAATACCGCCTACGTAGAATTTTGGTTTCTAATGCTGAATGTCAGCTGAATGGCAATAAGGTATCTATTAAGACTGTCCTTGGCCGGGAGCTGAATAATGTACCTGAGATTATCGACAAACTTAAAACATCGGTTCTTGATAACCTTTTTAATAAAGCCTACCCACTGCATCCGAAGTATTCCATCCAGTTATCAGCCTCCAATATTGTCTCATCCTTAAATCAGGTCGCCACTGATCTATCCAAGGGGATCTTTAATAATCTCTCCAGAAGCACTGTGTTGTTTTTGCAGAATATTGATCTTCTTGACTCTCAGGAATATCCGGATATCAGTAAATCAAAAATCACCGCCAAGCTTCTTGATGTCCTCAAGGAAAACAAGAAAAAGGTAACCGATATTGATAAGGAACTTGTTCAGCCACTCTGTTCATCAGCTTATGGCTTGGAACCGCAAATCATCCACTTTCATCTGGCGCTGCTCACTGTCCTTGGCAAGATCTTTTTGCAGATCAAAGGTGGTGATAAGATTGATATCAACAATATCGCTGAAAAGGTTAAAAGTCTGGCCGCTTTTGAAACTATTGCCTATGCCAGGATTCAGGAAGACTATTCCTATGATTTTGCCGCCAGACTCTTGAACACCCTTGGCTTGAACGGCAACAAAATCACTCTGGAAAAAGAGCGGTTGAATGCCTTTAAGGCATACAAGGAAAAGATCGCTGCCACAATAGCAGCGGTAAAGAATCTTGAAGAACAGATTGACACTTTAAGCCAACGTCAGACCCTGCATATTGAGCTGGATGCGGTTAAAAAGGATTTCGCTACGATTCAGGCCATTGACTGGCAGGCCATGGACATCAGCAACCATACCCAGTTTAACAGCCTGGAGCATTTGAGTCCGGAACTTCCCCAAATTACCATTGCTCTGGCTGAACTAAAAAGTATCACCGATGCACTGACTGAATATCAGGACACCATTCATGATGCCATCCAGTATATGAATCAGGCTGTGGATGTCCTGGACAACAATCAGCAGTTAG
>JAOZUK010000525.1 GCA_029938715.1 Bacteroidales bacterium
TTTTCCAATGTAAACGGCTCAGGCTCAGCCAGCGCCAACAACCTCTTTGCCAAGGCTGTTTTCCGCCTCGGCATCCCGGTGAGCCCAAAAAATATTTTCCCGTCAAATATTCAAGGACTACCCACCTGGTATGAGGTAAGAATAAATGAGTCCGGTTTTCTGGGAAGAAGAGGCGGCATTGATATTGCCGTTGCCGTCAACGGCCAGACCCTTCTCACAGACTACCGGGATGTACTTCCTGGAGGATATTTTCTCTTTGACTCATCCAAACAACTCCCCGAAGAATTCCAGCGCGACGATGTAAACGTCATCGGTATCCCCATCACCTCCCTTTGCAATAAGGCTTTCAGTAACCCGAAACTTCGGCAGCTGTTAAAAAACATTATCTATGTCGGCGCTCTCTCCTTCCTGCTCGACCTTGACTTTTCCGTACTCACCGATTCAATAAATCTGCAGTTCAAGAAAAAGCCCAAACTTGCAGAACCGAATATACAGGCTCTCGAGATAGGTTTTTCCTATGCCCGTGATCATTATCCGGACATGTGCAAACTCTCAGTTCAAAAAAGCGACCAGCTAGGCTCAGATATCATGATGGATGGCAATAGTGCTTTCGCTCTGGGTGCTATTTTTGCCGGTGCTACTGTAGTCGGCTGGTATCCGATAACGCCATCAACTTCAGTAATTGAAGCCTTTGAAAGATATGCCAACACCTACAGAATAGAAAAAGAAACGGGAAGAAAAAAGGTGGCAATTATCCAGGCGGAAGATGAGCTTGCGGCTATAGGTATTGTCATTGGTGCCAGCTGGAATGGTGCAAGGGCTTTTACCGCCACCTCCGGACCCGGCATTTCTCTCATGAGCGAACTGCTCGGCCTGGCCTACTTTGCAGAAATCCCTGTAGTCCTTGTAGATGTCCAGCGAACAGGGCCATCAACCGGCATGCCGACCAGAACACAGCAATCCGACCTGCTCGCCTGTGCTTATGCCTCCCACGGTGACACCAAAAATGTCCTGCTCTTCCCCTGCGACCCGAAGGAATGCTTTGCGCTGGGCGCTGACGCCTTTGACCTGGCTGAACGGCTGCAGACCCCTGTTATCGTTATGAGCGACCTGGATCTCGGCATGAACGACCATATCTCAGCCCCTTTGGAATGGGATGGTAAGCGAAAATATGATCGAGGAAAAGTGCTTGGTACTGCTGATCTCGAGCAGTTGAAAGAGAAGTGGGGCCGCTACCTTGATGTTGACGGCGACGGCATATGCTATCGAACAATTCCGGGAAGTCATCCAACCAGAGGGGCCTATTTTACCCGTGGTACATCCCATAATCAATATGCCGCCTATACGGAAGAGAGCAGCGAATATGAGGCAAATATGAAGCGATTGCTGGTTAAATGGGAAACAGCCCGCAGTTTAGTACCTTCTCCAAAGACGAAAATCAGAGATCCTGAATATAAGATCGGACTCATTTTTTACGGAACATCAACCCACTCCACCTATGAGGCCATCAGCAGATTTTCTCAAAAGGGTATAAAATTAAACAGTCTGCGTATTCGGGCCTTTCCCTTCCAGGACGAGGTCGTTGAGTTTATCAGTCGCCACGAAGTTCTTTTTGTAATTGAACAGAACCGGGACGGTCAACTTCGTACCATGCTGATAAACGAATGCGGGATTGCTCCTGATAAACTTCAGGCCATTCTCAACATTGATGGGTTGCCGATAACGGCAAATTTCATTACCAACAGCATCCGTGACAGCCGGTTTATACATCCAGTGGAACCACTCCAGGACCAGGCAGCGACGGGAGGTAAATCATGAGCCAGACACGCCCCAGTTTCCGCCACCCCAAACAACCAAAAAACGATGCCGGCTATACCCGCAGGGATTATGAAGGAGCCATATCCACTCTCTGTGCCGGCTGCGGACACGACTCCACCACCAGCGCAATCATACAGGCCTGTTTTGAGCTGAATATAGAGCCGCACCGGGTAGTAAAATTATCCGGGATAGGCTGTTCCTCCAAGACCCCCGCCTATTTCCTGTCTAAATCCCATGGTTTTAATACTGTTCATGGAAGGATGCCTTCCATTGCTACAGGTGCAAACATGGCCAACAGAGATCTTCTCTATAT
>JAOZUK010000054.1 GCA_029938715.1 Bacteroidales bacterium
AATGGGGATTAATCGATACCAACGTTTTCTTGAAAGTGCTTTTTCCATAGGTATTTAATCTTTTTTCTGATATTTTGTAAACTCACCATGACTGTAACTTGTGACTCCTGAGTCGGTACCCAGCCAAATAACACCATCAAGATCCACCGAAATGCATAAGATATTATTGCTGGTCAGCTCCTCCTTTTCAGTAAACGACTTCATGGAAACGTGATTAAAAACACTCACTCCATTTTTTGTTCCAAACCAGACACTCCCCATAAAATCGACCGCTATGGCCTGGACCTTATTGTCAATCAATCCATTATCAACGTTAAATACGGTCCAGTTGTCCAGCGTATTATACCCGGTGTGCCTGGCAGCTCCTGCGTCGGTTCCAAACCATTGTGTTCCGTCATGCGAGATATAAATAGCATATATATTATCAGAGGGGATTTCAATGGGGCCCCACTGTGCATATTCCGATGCTCCTGAAATGGCATCCACATCATTTCGAAATACTCTGGCTACCCCAGCCCCTAAGGTGCCCACATAGAGTGAATCCCCATCACGGCTGGTAGCCATAGAGGTGATCGGGTAGTCCTCAAACATATATTCGGGATATTTTCGTTGATAGGAGTAGGTGAGCCATTTGTCATTGTAAAAAGCTGAAATACCCTTGTCCGTCCCAAACCAGCGCAAAGAACCGTACCCCACAGCCACTGTAGCCACATTTTCACTGATGATTGGCGAATTCTCTCCATAATAAGTGGTTGCTCCGGACCTGGCGTCCACTGGTATGGATGCAACTGTTGCTCCAGTGGGAGTTGCAAACCACAATTCCCTCCCGAAATCGGAATAATCGTATGCCACATCTTTTAATTCCAGGGCAGGGATCTTCCTGTTTTCATTGTGAATTTCCCATACCTTCCCGTCGAAACTCACAAGCCCCGCTTCGGTCAGGAACCATTTAGTATTTTCATCATCAACTATAACTGAGTGGAAATTGCTTGCCTGGATAAGCCCGTCAAATGTATGGCTGATCACAGAATACACCCTGGAATCGGATGCTAGTTTTACATCTTGAGAAACGATAACACTTTCATTATCAACGTTAATTACATGGGTATCCGGCAGCCAGTTTTCACTTGTGGTGACTTCAGGGCCCTCTCCGCCTACTAATGTATCGGGAACAGAGATCAGTTCGATGCCACGGGAGAAGCCAAGATTCCGTGAATACTGTTTTTTAGCGGCATTGTTCCAATGTTCGTGTACGCCAAGGCTCTCCATGGGTTTACCTGATTGATCAGGATCGTAGATGATGCCGGTTGGCCAGTTGGACGAATCTGCAGCCTGGTGCAGGTAATCATCCACGCCATTTACGTTTGGGAAAGATTCAATTTTATTGTTTGCCGGATTGTGTGCATAGGTTCCGTTCCATTCGGTGCGTAAAAAATCATAACACACCGATTCAAGGGCCACCTGATCCTGCGATAAAAAAATCGAATTGCTCCAGTCGTTATCAAAAGGTGGCATGTAATATTTTACCGGTACACCTGTCTCAATCGAACCTCCCCCGTACAATCCATCAACCATATAGAGAAGCGTATTCTGACCAAGATATTTGCTTCCCATCAGATCTACCATGGTTCGGTATTTCCCGTAACCACTATTGCTTGGATTACCTACCGAAACAGGAGATATGAGAGAATAATGCAGGTGAAAAGCCGACCTTCTGGCATGTGAGCCGTAATGATTTTTGGCAGTAAGTGAAACACCGGCGCGGCCGTGGGGTTTCAGATTGGCTATATTGATCAGGTAATCGGCATTCTCAATGATATCGTACAATTTATCACTCTGACTTTTATCTGAATAAAATATCAGATCATTTTCCGTGGGATGGATCAGGGTTCTTCCCTCATTTGTTGTCGATCGGTCAAAATAAACCACATCCGGAAATTCGGTGGACCAGACTTCATAATTGTGACCATAAATATGACTGATGGGATCGCCGATCGAAATATTTTTCTGATCAATGCCAACCACGTATACCAATTCTCGTAATATTTCCAGAGCCACACTTGGATAGGTCTCGCAGGTTCCGATTTTGCCCTCTTTTGCCTTCTGGCTTTCACTATATCTTTTGGGAACATCGAAATCTCCATCCCTGGCTATTCGTCTCAATTTGCCATTGGCAGTTCCCTGATTAATTTTTATGAAGATTTTCTCCCCTGCAGTGTAAGACTTATCGGTCATGCTCTTTTTATAATTGAAAGAGCGAAAGATGGCATCCCAGGATTTGTTCAGGTTGGTATTCCCACCAAGTTTAAGAACGCCATCAACAACCATCCGGTTCACAACACCCTGATTGGTGTTTTCGGGTTTATACAGCTCATAAATATTGATACATTCAGCGTTAGTAGCCTTGGGATTCCATATCCATACCACACGACCCGGATGAACGCCGTTGCCCATGCCCATTGGTTGGTTAGGACCGTCACCCGGCCCCGAGGTACTCAATCCCTTTGCATGGGAAAAAAGAACGTTCTGACCCATGAAAACAGCTCCTGTAATAAGGGCTGCAAACAACAAAGAAGCTGCAGCAACATACCTGGCACGCAAAAAATTTCGCCTGGCTTTTCTTAGGAAAATAGCAACGCCCCCAAGGGTAAGCAGATAAACTACAAATCCTGACATCACAGGTGCAGCAACTCGCATACAGGGATATGCAGCACGGGATGGTTTGGGGATCACCCTGATCAAAAACCAGATCGTAGAGATGATCCCCGTTGCGATAAACAGTAATTTCGGTGGTAAATGCCGGTCAATCTTCATTTAGGATTGTTTGCGACTAAGATTTAACTCCAAATTCTGTCATGTGCCCGTTTTTCGTTCCACTCATCAGTGGGAGCAAAAAAGCTTTTATCCCTGCGGTCCAGATGTTCCTTTATCACATCTTCATTTAATTCGATTCCTAACCCTGGCGATTCTGGGACTGGAGCAAACCCCCTTTGAATGATTGGATTGCCGTCAGTCATGGTTACCAGGTCTTCCCACCAGGACAAATCTACCGAATGATGCTCCAGGGCCAGGAAATTCTGAGTGGCCGCAGCACAATGTACACACGCCATAAAAGATACAGGAGTCCCTGCCTGGTGCATGGCCATTGCCACACCGTTTTCCTCGGCGTAATCGGCAATTCGTTTGGTTTCCAGGAGTCCGCCGGAAGAGGCTAAATCGGGATGAATAATGTCAACTGCATGGATATCGATCAGTGGTTTGAAATTTTTCAGCAGGTAAATATCCTCACCTGTGGTGGTGGGCGTTTCCAATGCATCGGTAATTGTTTTCCATTGATCCGTATATTCCCATGAAATCATGTCTTCCAGCCAGGCCAACCTGTATTTCTCCACAGCCTTTCCGAGGCGGATTCCATTATTCAAATCGAAATGTCCGTAATGGTCCGTGGAAATTGGAATATCCCAGCCCAGGAGATTACGCGCTTCCTCTGCTATTTTTACCAGTTCTTCGAGCCCCTTATCTGTGATCTGTATCTGGGTAAAGGGGTGTTTTGTATTTCCATACCCCATATAATCTCTGGTGTCATACTGGCCGCCTTTCCAGAATTCCGCATTCACCAGGGTATCCGGAATCCCCCTCAGTGAATTGATGGAGAGGTCCATCTTCAGCCAGGTATAACCCTGGTCCTCGATGCGATACTTGACGCGCTCAATTTGTTCTTCCCTGCTTTTCCCACCCGGTGTATCAGCGTACAGGCGGACGCTATTGCGGTATCTGCCTCCCAACAATTGATATGCAGGAACTCCATATGCTTTCCCTGCAATATCCCAGAGCGCCATTTCAACAGCACAGACACCCCCGGCCTGGCGTCCCTGACCCCCAAACTGTTTAATGATTTTAAAAATCATCTCCACGCTACACGGATTAAGACCAAGAATCCGGCTTTTAAGCATAAGGGCATAGCGTACATCTGCTCCGTCTCTTACTTCCCCCAATCCGTATATACCCTGATTGGTGTCGATTCGAATAATGGCTGTGCCCCCAAGGACTGATGTCACAGCATAACGCATATCCGTTATTTTCAAATCGGAAGGCGATGAAGCCCGTGAAATGCCGGAGGTGGTTTGAGCAATTGTATCTTCAATGGACAGGTTCATCAGCCCCCCCAGGGCCACTCCCCCAAGTGCAGCCTTTTTAAGAAAGTTCCGGCGGTTATTGCTCGTGGATGGATCTTCTATTTCAGCCTGACTGATCCCGGCTTCCCTGTTTTCAATCTCTCTGTTTTGAACGGCAATTTGTTGTATGATACTTTTCATGGTGCATTGGTTTTGCGGTTTAGTAGTTTCTCTCTTTCAGATAGTTATCTAACTCTTCTTTCGTCATGGGTAATTTACCCGGATAGTTATTTAACCAGTCCAGGAAATCCTCCCTGATCTCTTCGGTCCACTTGCTGTCAATCTGCCCGGGTAAATATATATTTTCTCTTAGCCGCAGATGTCCAAATTCATCACGAAGTCCGGTAACCTCTGAAGTCAGTATCAGATCTTCCAACAGATAAACAGGTATGAAAATTACACCATACTTATTGGCCAGTACCACATCGCCCGGTAATACAGTTGCTTGTCCTATCCTGATTGGCGCATTGATGGAGGTCAGCATCATATTCTTAATGTACGAAGGATCTGAGCCCTTGATCCACCCGTTAAAACCTTCGATTTCGGCCAGTCCCTGTTCATCTCGAACCGATCCGTAGAAAATGACGCCACGTTTTGAATTGGCAAAAATTGCATTTCCCAGGTTATCTCCGATCAGCGTACCACCCACAATTTTCCCATAGCCATCGGCCACATAAACATCCCCTGTTGTCAGGACATCGATAGGCCATGAGTTGGTGCCTCCCTGTTGGGCTCTATCCTCAATTTTACCCTGCTCCTGCACCTGGTTTTTAAGGTCGGGCCGTGAAGGCATATACTGGGCAGTAACCACCCGGCCAGTCATACTCTTAGCGGGGTTAATAATTTTCCAATCGCCCTGGAACTGGTTCTCGAAGCCTTTGTTACGCAATACGCCCCACGCTTCTTCAATTGAGATATCTTTCAATCTATCAAGCAGGTCATCCGATACCAAAGGTCTGCCGTCAGGAGAACGTTCACCCTTCCACTCCACGGTCAGGGCCTTAATGTATTCGGGCGAGGAGCCCACACGCTGTGCCATCAGAGGCAAACTACATATAACAAATGCAACTAGTACTAATGTTTTCTTATTCATGGTCTGTGTTTTGTATAAAGGTTATATTTTGAAGTTAGCTGCCGTAATTTACTCATATTTCACCATACTTGATCTGCAACTGCTTTAGATCATCTCTAGCTTATTTGATGTTAAACTCTCCAAAACTGTGTGGGAAATCACCCACGTACTCCTCCAGGAGCTGTTTCATTTCCAGCAATTTGTCCTGGTACATTGATTCACAGCCTAAATTAACCTGTTCCTCCTTATCAACAGACAGGTGATAAAGCTGATCCCTTTCAAAATAGGCCGGATAGAGGGTGTCGGCGTGATACCTGACACGCACACTTCCATTGGGCATATTGGCCGAAAAGCGAGTCCCTTCCTGGTTGTACTCCCTGTTGTTCTCCGGGGTGATTTGCCTGGCTATCCTTTCAGGGAACCTGACTGCGATGTATTTCCAATCTTCGCTAACTACTGCCCTGCTGTATGTAATCTCCAGGTAAAGAGATTCCCTCCAGTCAACCTCTCTGCCCATCATCAGAGGAACCAGACTGGAACCATCGATTACCTCTGCTTCATCAGGCTCTATGCCGCAAAGTTCGTAAATAGTGGGCGCAAAATCAATATTGGCAACCATCTGATTCACCTTTTTCCCGGCATCAAGATGGTTTTTCCAGTAAACGAATGCAGGCACACGAACCCCTTGCTGGTAGCAAGTCATCTTTGCAGCATTACCGCCATGATCGCTTGCAAACATAATGACTGTCTGCTCTAAAATACCCTTCTGATCCAGATGCTTAACTACAGCCCCGATGGCATCGTCAAGCCAGGTATAGGGAGCTGTTTTCTCCGGAAGTCCCGCCTCGGTCACCCTTTCAATGACCTCATTCCTTCCAGGCTGCACATCAGGTGCCTTTTCAAGAAGCCCGGAAGGGGTGATTTTTGCATCGGCATACATGGATGTGATGGGTGCAGGGGCATGGGGAAGTGTGGTGGCCAGATAGAGAAAAAAAGGCTGATCACTTGCTTTGTCGATGAAATCCAGAGCACCTTCTGTAATCCAATCCATGTTATGGTGCTGCATGGACTTTGGAAGAGCAAGTGCATGCAGGTTGTTGATGTAAGCACTCTCCAGGTAATCAAACCCCGATGACTTTTGAACCAGATCCTTTAGCATCTTATAATTGGCCTTGATGCGATTTTGGATCTCCGGATCATAGGGATAAGCATCTTCAGGGATCTGGTCCTGAATGTGCTCATTTTGGAGGTTGTGATATTTTCCTACCATCCCGGTGATATACCCATGCTCTTTCATCACATGTGCAATGGTACGATCTCCCTCTTCTATATCCACGTTCCATCTCAGGAAAGCCGGTTCTGAGACCGGGAATTGATCGAGAAGTGCTTTGCTACGTGAAGCATACCTTCCGGTTAGCATGTTATAGCGACTGGGGGAACAAACCGCAGAACATGCATAGTAATTAGAGAAAAAAATTCCCTGGTTCATCAGGCTATCGATGGTAGGTGTGAGTACTTTGCCGCTCAATTCCCCTATATCCGCGAAATTCATATCATCGGTATAGATGATGATAATGTTGGGGCGCTGATTTTCATAACCAGCAGGTGCAGGATTATTTACACAACTCATTAGAAACATCGCAACTATTAAAATCACAAATCCGAATCCTTTCATCTGGTTGTTTTAATAATTCCAAGATCAGTTTTTATTGCCACTATAAAAACCTTCATTCTATCCATATTCAGGGGGCTAATCGGTCCAGTAACAGGGCGTTTTATATCAGATTGCAGGGAGTATATTACATGTGCGTCACCTTCTCCCGAAAAACTGAACTGTTTTAGATGGGAATAAGGGAAAATAACGATATTTATAGAATGATTGTCACAAAGAAGCTGGTCCCTATTACCCTCCTATCAGTTGTCATTGCGCTGATGGCATTCGTTGTCAATGAAAAACCGGAAGAAGTACCCCCTCTTCACTCAAAGATTGAGGGCATGCTCATTGGCTCAGCAATTGGGGATGCTGCCGGAGGTCCTGTAGAATTCGTAGATCCTCCCCTCAGGAGCTTTTGGACCACTTGCGACCAGAGAATTACCATTGAAGGGATTGAAGAATTAGGAAAGCTATTTAAACTGAGGCCCTATCCAAAAGATGTAGAACCGTTTGCACAGTGGGAACCCTTCGGCCCGGAAGGTACCATTACAGATGACACCCGTTTCAAGCTGATCCTGTTTAATACCCTGAAAAACTACAATGGAGAGTTAACCCTCCAAAACTTCGCCAGGTCTGTAATGGACTTCAGGGAAGAGCTACCAGAAAAATACAGGGATAATTATGACCGGTGGATCCCGGAAATAGCCTATGCCACAAAGTGGGCGCTGGGTGAAAGAGAGAATGCCTATCCTGTTGAGCGTATCTGGGGTGGAGTTCCCACCATGGAAGGACAGATGCCCTTTTTACCCATTGCTGCCTTAAATCCGAATGATCCGGAATGGTGCTACCTGAAATGCTATGAATTGGGATATTTTGATATTGGGATCGCAAAGGATATTAATTCCGCGCTGGTAGCCGGCCTGGCCAGGGCCTTGCAGGCAGACGGGGACTGGAAAAACTTTGAAGAAGCCATGAGAACCGTTGATCCCTATAAATACAACGATGTGCTCTATGTTGACAGGCAATTGATAAAATGGCTGGACCTTGCACATCATCTTGTTAAACAGGCAGATGGGAATATTGCAAAACTTTTTGATTTACTGGAAGAAAACCTTACAACCACCTACTGGTGGGAAACCTGGGTACCCATCGTGGTGGTGATGACGTGTGCTGAGATTGTAGATTATAATCCACTGGCATCCATGCAGCTGATGATTGAGTTCGGGCACGACACCGATTCTTATGCACAGGTGATGGGAGCTGTGATGGGAGCCATACACGGAAAGAATGTGTGGCCTGACAATATGAGCGAAACCGTAAATCGGAGAATGAAGGAACAATTCAACCAGAATGTGGATGATTGGATGTCATTAATTAACAGGTATAAAAAATAGGCTTACCATGAAAACCTCACTAGTAATTACATTATTAAGTGTATCTCTTTTATTCAATTCTGCATGCAAGCCTGGACAACAGGGAGAGAGTAAGGATCCCTCCTCTCAAAGAACCACCGACCGGGAGGCCATCGCTAAAGAGATGGAAGAAGTACTTACTACCGGTATGATGGACCTCTGGTATCCCCGTTGTGTGGACAGGGAATACGGAGGATATCTGACCAGTTTCGATAAGGAGTGGAACCAGAAAGAGAGACAGCCAAAATTTATTGTTACGCAGGCCCGGCACACATGGGCAGCAGCGCAGATGGCACATATGTATCCCCATATAAGTTTATATGAAGAAGTCAGCAAACATGGATATAAATTCCTGAGAGATGTAATGTGGGATAAGGAGTATGGAGGATATTACACCCTTACAGATCGTGAAGGAAAGGTCTCTGCAGTGGATGGCATCGAACCAACGAAAATTGCCTATGGAAATGCGTTTGCCATTTACGGGCTGGCAGCCTATTTCGAGATCTCCAATGATTCATCTGCCCTGGAGCTGGCTATCAAATCGTTTCGCTGGCTGGACAAACACAGCCATGATCCCGAATTTGGCGGTTACTTCCAGTTTCTGGAGAGAGATGGGACTCCCATGGAAGATGGCCACAATGGGACACCTCCTAAAGATCAGAACAGTTCCATTCACATTATCGAAGGATTTACAGAACTATACAAAGTCTGGGAAAATGAACTACTGAAAAGTAGAATTGAGGAGATGCTGGTGATAATCCGGGATACAATTATCACCGAGAAAGGGTATATGAACCTATTTTTCCACCGCGACTGGACACCAGTATTATTCGGCGATGAAATATATCCCGGAGGTAAAAATAAGCATCAATTTGACTATATCTCTTTCGGGCACGACATAGAAACAGCATACCTCTTGCTTGAAGCCACTGAAGTTATTGGAAATGAGAATGATGTAATAACCAATCGGGTATCGAAAAGGATGATAGATCACACCATTCAAAATGGATGGGATCCCGAAACGGGAGCCATTTATGAATCTGGATTCTATTTTAACAATCAGGAGGGAATGACCATTCTTGAAGAGTATACTCAGTGGTGGGCAGCTACTGAATCATTTCATACCATGCTTATCATGGCCGAACTATATCCCAACGATCCCATCAACTATTATGACCATTTTACACTCACATGGGACTATTGTAAAAATTACCTGATCGATAGCAAGCATGGAGGATGGTACCGCCTGGGAATTAATGAATCACCACAGTCGGCAGATGGTGATAAAGGAGGCATATGGAAGGGTAATTATCACAGTGCCAGATCATTAATAAATTGCATAAAATTACTTCAGAAAACAGAATAACTATTGATCTAAACTAGACTAAATGAATAAAATTTGTATCCCGTTAGGGATCGCACTGCTTCTTACCTCCACCCTATCGGCCCAGACAGTTAGTCTGGATAATGGCATTGTGCAGATGGAAATATCCTTAACAGGGGGGATTATCACTGAACTGGGGCTGTTCGGAGTGGATATAAATCCTCTTCATGAGTATGGCCATTTCCTCTGCTTCGATCGATGGGGCCCCTCTTCCCCGGAGGATAAGGCGCTGGGGATTCCTTTCCACGGAGAAGCAAGTAAAATCACATGGACCCTTAACCAGGAATCCTCATTCGACCAAGGGCAGCATTACACCGAAATGTCCTGTCTCCTGCCCATTGTTAACCTGGGAATGAACCGGAAAATATACCTGAATGACAATACATCCGTTTTCAAAGTGGTCGAAGAGATCACCAATCACACGGATAGTTTGAAAGTATTCAATCTGGTTCAGCATCCCACCCTGGGTGCACCCTTCCTGGATGAGACCACCATTGTAGATACTCAGGTCGACAGTGGCTTTTCACAGTCGGGAAATCTTCCTCCCGCCTCCGAAGATGTGATCACCTGGCCCCAAACCGTAGTGGATGGCGATTCTACCGATCTGAGGTACCTGAACGTAGATCATAGTTGGCAGAGTGCAGTGGTAACCTTTATCCTGGATGAAAAGGAGGAGTACAGGTGGGTAACAGCTGTAAATCCATCCTTGAATCTGATGTTGGGATATATCTGGCCTGCTTCAGATTATCCCTGGCTGAACCTGTGGTTAAGGTTAGATAACAACGCACCCTTTGCCCGGGGATTGGAATTCGGGTCCACCGGTCTTCACAAGACCTGGCCTGAGCTCCTTGGAATGGAACAAATCTTCGGGAGGAAATTGTATGAAGAAATTGGAGTGAATGACACCATCGTAAAAACATACTTTGCCTTTATGTCCAAAATCCCCTCCGATTACAAGGGGGTTGAATCGGTAACCATAGATGGAGAAAAAATCCGGGTGGAAGAGTATGACATGGAACCCGAAAGAGTCATTGAACTGGCTATACGAGACACGCTCACAGGTATTGAACCCACAGTACATGAAGAGAACGAAGCTTTGATTCTTGGTCAGAATTATCCCAATCCGGTCCACCAGGAGACTAGTATATCCTATACCTTAAGCCATGAGGGTAGGGTGACGCTTGAATTGTTTAATGCTACAGGTCAGCTTGTACAAACCCTGGTGAATGGGTTCCGGGTAGCTGGTGACCACATAGTCAGCTTACATGCTTCCGGATTACCTGCCGGCATCTATTCTTACAGGTTAAGGGCTGGAAATAGCCAGTCTCAGAAAAAAATGATCTTAAGTAATAACTGATCTGGATGAAGCAGAGGAGAATTAATTATACCCCGGCGGCAGTTCTCTTTCTTCAGGATTCCACCAATAAATATAGTCTGGTCCCACTTCATAGTTCTTTTTTGCCAGATTCCTGAACTCCTCAGTTTCAAGGTATTTCTGTTGCTCTATGGGATAGGGATGATCAAATTTATGAAGCTGCTGAATCAATTGGTCCTTAAGCTCATCTATCTTATCTGTGTACTCCGGTTTGGATATGAGGTTATTTTGTTCCCAGTAGTCATCCACATAGTTGTATAACTGATCCTGATCAAAGTAATAGGGATGGTACAGGATAGCCAATTGGGCATGGGCTTGCATGGGGATATCCATGTGATTGGGGGCATATTCACGTTTCCCGTCTTTCATATCCTGAATGATTCGCTTGGGATAACGCAGCATCATGTACTTATAGGTTCCATCGGAGACCGCCCGAGAATAGCCATTCTCAAAATAGAGGTAGGCTCTTCCTTCTCCATCCTCACCGTTAAGGGCATCCATAAAGCTTATGCCATCCACTTCACCCTCAGGAAGGGGAGCACCGGCAGCTTCCAGAATGGTAGGTAACAGGTCAACAATCTGGGTATTCTGATCAATTTCCGATTTGGGTTTAACCACTCCCGGCCATCTTACTGCCATGGGGACCTTCACTCCCACCTCATAACATGAAGCCTTTCCCGGTTCAACTCCATGATCGGCCATAAAAATAACCAGGGTATTTTCTGCTTTTCCCACCTCTTCCAGTTTATTCAAAACAGCAGCCACATGGTCGTCCAGCATGGCAAGTCCCACATTGTGGTGATCCACATTGAAACCCTGTTTTATTAATCGCTCTTTTAATTCCTTTCTCGATGGATGATACTCAGTGGGATTCTCAAGCAATCCCCCGGGTGTGAAGTGTGCATCCAGATCAAGGGCTTCATCATGAGGCGGTCCATGCAGGGCAGTAGTAGCTGCATATAAAAAGAAGGGTTCGTCACCTGCGCTCTCAATAAAATCGATGGCTCCCTTTGTCATCCATTCAAAATTATGAAAACAGTGATCTGAAATTGGGTTTCGCTCATAGTTCCCCCAGAGAACGCTTGCAGCATAATCAAATCCCCCTACCTTTTTCACATATTCCTGTAATTCGGACTGATAAGATATTAGCCTGGAATCAACCTCCGGGGAGTAGGGATCCGCATCCTTCCCAAACCTGGGGATATTAAATAATCCCTTTTCACCACCCATGTGATACTTCCCCACAAAACCGGTATAATAGCCAACCTCATTTAAATATTCGGCGATGGTTTTGTCTTTTTCCGTCAGGTGGGTGTTCCACGCAATGGAATAAGGTTCGGTTTTGGGATTTTGCTTCAGAAAATCTTCAGACTGACATCGTCCTGCAAAATTCCCGGTCATCAGCGTATATCGACTGGGAGTACACATTCCGGAGCTGCAATAGGCATTGTTAAAGCGGGCGCCGGCATCGGCCAGTTGTTGCAGGTTTGGAGTGGGTTGATTCCTTCCATATATAGAAACATCCACATCACGCATATCATCTGAAAAAAAGATGATGACATTGGGACGGGTCTCTTTTTCGTGACAGGAAACCAGGAGTAGAGCTGCAAGAAGTAATAGGACGTATTTCATCTGGAACATTAGATTTAGGATTGCAAATAGGCCTAAAATTAATCATTTCCTCTACTATCACTTTTAAACTTATCACTATTCTGAATTAAAAAAACATATGAAATTTGATATTATGAGAATAATCTCAATATCTTTGTGTCAAGATTATTCTCATTCTATTTGAATATTTTCCCTTAATCGGACTCAGTAGGAGATCATTATTGATGTAACTCAGACAAGATTCATATGCAACAACTAAAAAAGAAAAATAAAGAATTGCTCAAATTATTTGTGCTCTTTGTAGCCATAATATTACCCTGGGGCATTGGTCTACTGATTGTTAGAAGCACTTCAAACAGGGCTGTTGTGGAAACCATGACACAAGTTAATTTCAGCAGAGATACCACTTTCAAGGCTGATCATGGTCGTTTCGAAATTCTCCAGCAGACCTTCAACACACCACAGGAAGTCACAGCGGCATGCCTTTCGTGTCATAATCTCACGGCACAGGATGTAATGAAATCGTCTCACTGGACCTGGACAAGAGATTATATTCTTGAAGATGGAGACACCATCAAACTGGGGAAAACGAACATCATCAATAATTTTTGTATCGGGATCTCCTCCAATGAATCGCGCTGTACAAGTTGTCATATAGGCTATGGTTGGAAGGATGATAATTTTGACTTCACCAATAGCCTCAATATAGATTGTATCATCTGTCATGACAGAACCGGAACATATCAGAAATTTCCTTCCGGTGCAGGCTATCCAGTTACAGAAGAGAAGAATTTTGGGAACAAAAGTTTCCTTCCTCCCGATTATTCAATAATTGCTCAGAATGTGGGAAGTCCTGAAAGAGAGAACTGCGGAGCCTGTCACTTCCTGGGTGGAGGGGGCAACAATGTGAAACATGGTGATATTGCCACCGAGTTAGCACAAATAACCAGAGAAGTAGATGTACATATGGCCGTTGACGGCGCCAATATGAATTGTACCGATTGTCACAAAACCAACAAACACAATATTACCGGGAATCTATATTCCATTGCTTCAACTAATCACAACAGGGTAACGTGCGACCAGTGCCATACAACCCAGCCACATCGAAACAAAACACTTAACAAGCATGTAAGTAAGGTTGCTTGTCAGACCTGCCATATTCCGGAATTTGCCAAGGAAAGTTCCACCAAGATGTACTGGGATTGGTCCACCGCAGGGGAATTAAATAGTGATGGAACTGCCAAGGTAAAGTACGACAGTTTGGGTAATATAACATACCTCAGTAAGAAAGGGTCCTTTCGCTGGGAAAATAATGTAGCACCTGAATACACATGGTTTAACGGTGAAGCAAGGCATTACCTTATGGGTGATCGCCTGGATTCAACCTCCCCGGTTCAACTCAATACGCTGCTTGGTGATTACAAGGATAAAAACTCCCGGATTATTCCGGTGAAGGTACACAGGGGCAAACAAATTTTCGATCCCGAATACAATACAATGATCCTGCCCCATCTTTTCGGTAATGACAGTACTGCTTACTGGAAGACGTATGACTGGGACCTGGCTGCTGAAACAGGCATGGAAAGTGTTAATCTTCCCTATAGTGGAAAATATTCATTTGTTTCCACTGAAATGTACTGGCCCATAAACCATATGGTTGCACCAGCAGAAGAATCTCTGGATTGCGAAGCGTGCCATACAAAGGAATCCCGCCTGGCCGATTTGGCTGGTTTCTATCTTCCTGGAAGAGATTCCAATCGCTTTTTGGATTTAACGGGATTCGCACTGATCATTCTGGCCTTCTCGGGGGTGATTATTCATACCCTTCTCAGGGCCACAAAGAAATAGCAAACAACATTTTAAATGTTTAATCATGAAAAAGAGAACATATATATATAAAGGATATGAGAGGTTCTGGCACTGGAGCCAGGCACTTTTGATCTTTTTTCTTGCCTTAACCGGACTGGAGATACATGGCACTTACAAGATCTTTGGTTTTGAAAATGTGGTTACATGGCATAATATTGCAGCCTGGGCATTTCTGGTATTGATTGTATTTACAATTTTCTGGCATTTTGTGACCGGAGAGTGGAAACAGTATATTCCCACCACAAAATTTTTGAAAGCCCAATTCTCTTATTACGTATCGGGGATATTTAAGGGAGCACCACATCCTACACATAAAACCATCTATAATAAATTCAATCCCCTTCAGAGATTCATATACCTGGGGTTAAAGCTCCTGGTTATCCCGGTGATGGTATTGACCGGATTTGTCTATATGTTTTACTCCTATCCCAACAATCCGATACAATTGGGAGGCCTTACAAACATCGCCTATTTGCACACTATTGGTGCATTTCTTCTCCTTGTATTTGTGATTGCTCATATCTATCTGACCACCACCGGCGATAAGCCTTTAACCAGCATCAAGGCTATGCTTACGGGATGGGAAGTGATCGATATTGATCAAAAAGAAGAGCGATTGAAATACCTGTCTGATGCAGTGAATGACAGCTCTGCAGGATACTACCGGCTGAATAGCGAGGGTAATCTGATTGATGTTAATGCTGCATGGCTGAAAATGTATAAGTATGATAGCAAAGAGGAAATTATTGGAAAGCACTATTCCATTACCAGGAAACCGACCGAGTTTAAATCACTTAACAGCCTGTTTGATAAAGTGATGGAGGGAGAAACAATCTCCAGCCAAACAGTCATTCGATTCTGCAAAGATGGGACGGAGGGAAAGCACGTACTTGTCGCGAATCCAGTCTATCTTGATGAAAAAATAATAGGAATGGAAGGCTTTATTTTAGATACTACGGAGATTGAATCCGTTTGACATTTAGTAGATCTATTTCCTGCAGTTCAAACGATAGATGAAATAAAATGAAGTTGATATCACCACCATAAACAATATGAAATAGGGTAAAAAGCCAAACTGATTGATCATCCATCCACCCAGCAGAGGATAGAGAGCAGGCAGAATACTCCCGGCTCCTGCAATTCCGGTGTAGAGGGTCCTGTTGGTTGTACCAGAAACTTCAAGAAGTACCCCGTTCAAACCGATGCTGTATAATGCAAAAATAATCCCGCCTAGAAAAAACAGCAGATGAAAAGATGCGATTCCGGGAAAAAGAATAGCAACAATCGGAATGATCAAAGCAAGGGCTCCATTTATATAAAGGAGAAGGTTGTATTTGTATTTTCCTGATAAGACAGACAGGAGTAATCCAGTAATCACCCCACCCATTACTTTAAATAACAGGAAATTGCCAGTCCCCGTACTCTCTAAATCAAAAGTAGTCTTTGCATAGAGGATAATAAACGGCAGGAGGGTAATGCTGATTCCCATGGTATTTATATAACCAAGAAAAAAAAGCAACTGTTTGTTTTCTTTGACTTCAACCCGAATAATCTGAAAAAAATGTTTCGGTCCCCTTACAATCATTTTTGATGGCACCACTTCCTTCAAATTCCAAAATCCAAGTGAAGCGATGGAGAGGGCTAAAAATCCCACTAAAAACATGTACGAATAATTCAATGGATAATCAGCCAGGCCAAGGAGACGTCTTGCCAGAAAAGCTGAACTGAAGAGAATCACGCCAGTGACAACCTGTCGAATTGAAAAGAACGGTTTCCGGGATTTCTCATCAAGAGATTTACCCAGAATATCGGTATAGCTAACATTTGAGAATGCACCACCCAACGAGAAGATTGTAATGAGCAAAAAGATCATCAATATTTCAGAATCCCCCCTAATTTGTACTGAATAGAAAAGCAGGATCCCAAGGAAGAGCAGGGCAAAGATCCTGGAGGTAATACCCATCAGTAGGAATCTCTTTTTAAAGGAGAAATTGCTGACAAATGGGGCGAAAAACAGTTGTGTGAAACTGGAACCGCCCAGCATAATGGCCGTCAAAATACCGATATGTACAGCTGTACCACCCGCATCTACCATCATTGCAGGTATGATGGTATCAACATCAATAAAATTTTGTGCAAATGCCAGAAAACCCGCATGCCACAGAAGCGAAAAGAAATTTCTTCTTGATATGGATGCAGGTAATGTCAACTTAGCTCCTTTTGCGGTCAGCCAGCTATAATTATTTCCGATGTAATTTCCATAACCTCTTTATAAACAGCACTTACACCGCAATACCTATCTTCTGAAAGTGACACTGCTTTTTTGACTTTGTCCATGGGTAAATCAACACCTTCAATATCGTAAGTAACATGCATTTTATAGAACTTTCTCGGATACTCTTCAGTCAGCTCTCCCTCCACTTTCACATTCAGGCTTTTTACTTCTACCCTCATCTTCTTCAAAATGGAGATGACATCCATCCCTGTGCAACCGCCCAATGCAGCAAGCATAAACGGCTTGGGCCTGGGTCCAAGATCCTCCCCACCCACATCAGGTTCTGCATCAATGATTAATTTATGTCCGTTGATCTCGGTTTCAAAGGACATGTTATCGATCCACCTGGTATTTACTTCTTCTCTGGTTTTCATTTCTTAAAACAATTTTAGAACAAAGTAAACTTTAAATTTATAAAGCGCATCATATCTTCCACCTCAAGAGAGACCTCTTCAATGATTCGTTCAATCTCTCCACCAAACATCTTACCCATAACGGCTCCATTCATGGTGGATACAAACACCTGTCCATCCGATTTCTCATACACTGCAAAAGTTTTAGGCATCATATTTCCTATCTTTTTACGATCATCCGCACTCAACATATCGGAGGAATATTTTCCTGAACAATATTTTATAATCTTAAAATTTCCAATGGGATATCCACCATTTAAAGTAACCTCCATGTCCTGATCGATAACCTCGGTAACATGCCACCCCTCTTTAGAGTTGATGCGGTCAGACATTACTGTAACTGTTTTTTCAAAATCGTAAGGACTCTTCAGCTCTTTGACCATCATCTCTCCCGATGAAATACTAATTACCACTCCTGAGAAGATGATTCCGGCAATAAATCCGAAAATTATATGAACAATGGTCCGTGCTTTTGTTTTCATTTATATTTGATTTTAATATTAATCCTCATTCACACATATTTCACCCTGCCTGATCTTACCAATGGTCATCCATGCGACATATCCAACCATTAACAGGGTAAAAGCAAACATTATAAATGCCAGGTATTTATAGATATTCTGAGCTGAAACCTGGAATGCTGCCACCGATGCTAAAGTAATTGCAGTCAATGGAAAGGTAAATGCCCACCAGGAGATAAAGAATTTGAGTTTTTTGAAGCTTTTGTATAGAAACAGAAGCAATACAACAAAGAAATAGGCCAGAAAAAGTAATAAGACAGAAAACCCATCCCAGCTCTGGGCAATACGCATATACGAAATGAATCCCACAGCGGGTGGTGCAATCAGGATGAACAGGGTAGGAATAAATTTTTGTGGTAGCTGATCATGGAAAATGGCCCGGTATAAAAAGATTGTGAACAATACAACCCAGAAGAAAAACCCTATTGCAAAATAGAAGTACGATAGTCCCCTGGGCATAAACTCCACCCCGGTAACAGGGATTAGCATATTCCCAACAACCGGTATAAACCATGCCGGATTCATAAAGTGGATTTCAAAATTATGACGAATCCAGAAACTGATGGTATAGAACATCAGAACGGTATGGAGCAACATACCCACCCACCAGAACAACATGGATAAAAAAGGCCAGAAGCCTAACAAAGCAATTGAAAGTAAGAGGAATGAAATGGAGATTGCCGAGAAAAAATTGATTCGGATTCTGTGATTAAAATCAACAATTACCTCCTCTACGTAATGGATTGCCTTTCTTCCATATAGGAATGAAATCAGTAAAAAAAGTCCAAGGGTAAAAAAAAGTGAGATGTCATAAATCACCTTAGGCATCCACTGCATGTGGTAAAACTTATTAAAAACCACCGTTAAACCCGTAAGCCCCATAATAACTGAGTAGGAGGTGATGGGGAAAAATTGCAAACGCTCTTTCATATGAGTTGCTTTAAGACCGTAAAAACTCTGCTGCGCTTAATGAAGCAATGGTTCCGTCAGCCACCGCAGTGGTAACCTGCCGGAATTTTTTCACAATACAATCACCCGCTGCAAAAACACCCGGAATGTTTGTCCGCATATTTCCATCCACCACTATTTCCTTTCTTTCATTCAATTCAACCATCCCTTGCAGATGAGAAGTATTGGGGATATAACCTACAAAAACGAAAACACCATTAATTTTCAAATTCGAATAATTACCTGAGGGCAAATGTTCAATGGATACTTCTTCAAGAGATCCGTTTCCTGAGAAAGTGCGAAGTTCAGACTCCATAATAAAATCAATCTTTGGATTCTCGGCAGCCTCATCAATAGCATGCTGAAATGCCTGGAAATGATCAAATTGATGAACAATGGTAACCTTTTTAGCGTAACTGGTTAACGTAACTGCTTCTTCCAGGGCTGAATTTCCGCCGCCCACAACGATAATCTCTTTTCCTGTAAAAAAATCACCATCACAGGTTGCACAATAAGAGATTCCACTTCCTTTGAAGGACTCCTCGCCCGGTATATTGAGGGGGCGTGGTTTCCCCCCGGGGGAGAGGATCACTGATCTAGACCTGAATTCCCTGCCATCTTCAAGGGTTATACACTTGATCTCCCCTTCCAGTTCATACTTAATGACTTTAACATTGGACTTTATCTTGCAGCCAAATGCTTTCGCCTGCTTTTTCATGATCCCTGCCAGTGCATACCCATGGGTTAATTCAACCCCCGGGTAATTGGCAATTTCGTTGGTGAGCACCATTTGGCCACCCACAACACCTTCATTGAGGATCAGGGTTGAGAGCCTGGCCCTGGAGCTGTAGATACCCGCTGAAAGGCCTGCTGCACCGGCACCAATGATAATTACATCAAATAGTTCATCCATTATTTAGTTGTCAAAATGAAACGTGAAGACAATAGTTATGCTTTTTCAACATTAGAAGTACTGAAATGCTCCTCCAGAACAGAGGTTATCTGGTCCATATTCTGTATACTGCTGGTAGCCTTTGTAACCTGACCATTTTTATAATACATTGTAAACGGCAGCCCCATAAATCCCATGCATTCCGGAGCATTACGGATAATATGGGCTTCAGGAGTATCAAAAGACATCACTGCAAATTTCACATCTGTCCGATCCTCTTCCAACTCTTCCATAATGTCATACACCGGGATACACATGGGACCCATGCGACCACAGCAAACCATTACGTTTTCATTATCAGCAACTAATTTTTCAAGTTCTGCAGCTGTTTCAATCTCCTGTAAGTTCGTATGTAACATTTTCATATTCGATAATGATTAGATTAAATTAATTTTTGGCAAAAGTCTCGCTTTTGCTCTAATTTGCAATGAAATCTCCATTGTAAGTCCATAGTCTTTTCACTATCATTTCTCAACTTTTTTACTGAATATCTTCCGGGGACAGAAAGGAATTCACTTATCTTTGAGTGATATGCGATCAACCAATTCAATATGATTATGTCAAAACCTGATAACCACAACAAATCTCCCTATAAAAAATCTGAACCGGATTGTTTTCAACTGATATCGAAGGCGGACTTTGAATCCATCAGTAAAAACAAAACACAACTTACCTATCTAAGGGATGAGACTATTTTTAAACAGGGCGCGTTCGCTCCACATGTGCTGTTCATTCAGTCGGGGCTTGTTAAGATTTTTTTGCAAACAAGTGGCAGGAAAAAGTTAAATCTCTGGATTGCCAGAAGTGGGGATTTTCTTGCATTCTCAACCATCTTTGAAGAAAACATTTACGCCTATTCTGCAGTGGCCCTCAAAGACTCTGAGATCTTAATGATTGAAAAAGGCAGCCTTAAAAATTTACTTGCCACAAATCATGAGTTTGCCCTCAGGATCACCTCAAAGAACTATGGAACTGAAAAACACCTTCTGGATTTAGTTTCCAATCTGTCTTATAAGCAGATGCGAGGAAAGTTGGCCTCTTCATTGCTCTACCTTTCCTCCGAGGCGTTTCTCAGAGAGGATATATTCAGCTTCCTGTCTCGACAGGATATTGCAGGTTTCGCCTCCATTTCAGTAGAGAGCGTGATTAAGTTCTTAAAAGAGTTTGAAAAAGAGGGTATCCTTAAGCTGTCCGGAAAGGAAATTAGTATTGACGATCCTCAAAGATTATCAGGAATAAGCAAAACAGGCTAAAATAACGTACCAACCATATTTATTTAATACAAATGTTTTTATATGAGAATATTCTCATTATATTTGCAACGGAATTTAACTTATGCCAAGAAGGAAAAGACTTAGAAAAGTGGTGGCGCCACCAGGGTTTAAGGGTTACAGACCATATGGAAACGCGCAGCATAAAAAACAATTTGTTGAATTGCTATACGAGGAATATGAAGCTATAAAACTGGCTGATTATGACTTATTGAATCACCTGGAGGCCTCAAAATTAATGGGCGTATCAAGGCCTACGTTTGCCAGAATCTATGAAAGTGCAAGAAGAAAACTTGCTCATGCGCTGGTAGAGACAAGGGAAATCAGGTCGGTTTTCGGAAATGCACAGCTGGATGGAACCTGGTATTTATGTGGCGATTGCCATGCACGGTTCACAATCCCAGTCCAGATGACTGATCATGTATGTCCGATTTGCAGATCATTAGAAATAGAAATCATAAAAACTAAATAATGAAAACAGTAATTACATGCAAAGGTAATAATCAGAAGGCTCATTTTGATCTGAGGTTTGGTCGGGCTGGCTGGTTTTGTTTGATTGACGATGAATCTGGTGATCCCACTTTCATTGAGAACGATCAGGTTGAGGTAACAGGAGGTGCAGGTGTTAAAACTGCAGAAAAAATGGTAGAACTTGGTGTTCAAAAAGTGATATCAGGACATTTTGGTCCGAAAGCCAAAGATCTTTTAGATAAGTTTAATATACAGATGGTCATGATTGACGATGACGATCAATCTATCAGTAAAATAATAGCCAGACTTAACAAATAGAATTGGAGCCTATCATATGAAGAAAATAATTGCAGTACCATCAAGCAATGGATTGCTGGATGAACATTTTGGTCATTGCCATCAATTTGCACTACTCACTGTAGAGAACAATCGCGTTATCTCAGAATCCCTTATTGATGCACCTCCGCACGAACCTGGATTGTTGCCAAAGTTTCTGGCCGAAAAAGGGGTTACAGATGTCATTGCCGGCGGGATGGGGAACAGGGCCATTCAAATATTCAACCAGCATAAGGTAAATGTATTTGTGGGTGCACCGAAAATTAGTCCGGCTGAAATAACGGATGGATTCTTAAACAAGACGCTACAATTTTCGGCCAACTACTGTGACCATTAAATATGTGGTGCTATGCCGTTTAAAATAGCAGTGGCAAGCGGAAAAGGGGGGACTGGTAAAACCACTATCGCTATAAACCTGTTCCATAATATTTCAAAGGAGGTCACTCCAAAAATTCAGCTGATTGATTGTGACGTGGAGGAGCCCAATGATATTTTGTTTTTTCCAGATGCAAAACTTAATTCTGCTCAGCCAGCCACCCAATCGATTCCTACCATCGACAATAGCAAATGCACCTACTGCAGGAAATGTGTGGAATGGTGCGAATTCAATGCAATTGTTGTAATTCCTCCCGTTGGCTTTGCCGAGATAAATAGCAGCCTCTGCCATTCCTGCGGAGCATGCATCGTGGCATGTGAATATGGAGCCATCTCGGAAAAACCTGAGGAGATAGGCACTATTAAGCAATATAGCATCGATCCTCATGGAATCATCTCAGAAGGCAGGTTAAAAATCGGTTCTGCCATGCAAACCCTTCTGATCAAACAGGTAAAACAGCAGGCCCTGGATGATGTGGATTTTATCATTTTCGACGCACCACCGGGAACCAGCTGTCCGGTTGTGGAAACAGTTGCTGATGCGGACTATATCATCCTGGTAACAGAGCCTACTCCCTTTGGACTTTATGACCTTAAACTTACTGTTGAATTAGTCAGGGACATAGGAAAACCATTGGGAGTGATTATCAACAAAGCAGGACTGGGTGATCACAAAGTCCATGATTATCTCTCAGAAGAGCATATTGAAATTCTGGGTGAAATTCCCTACAGAAGAGAGTATGCAGCACAGTATGCCAAAGGTGACATCTTTGAAAAAATACCGGGAGAAATAAAAGCACAGTATAAGTCCATCATTCAAAAACTTTTAGTCAGGAGCACATCATATGAAGGAGATAACCATTTTAAGTGGTAAGGGTGGTACGGGAAAAACATCCATAACAGCAGCCCTCGCATCCATTGCGAGAGACGCAGTGTTCTGTGATAATGATGTGGATGCCGCTGATCTTCATCTAATTCTGAGTCCAACTGTTAGAGAGGAACATGTTTTTTCCGGTGGCTGGACAGCTTCCATTGATGTAACCAGCTGTATAGACTGCGGGATCTGTACAGATCATTGCCGTTTCGATGCAATTCATAGAAACAGCTTTAATAACCTGGAGATCAACCCATTCAAATGTGAGGGTTGCCGGTTATGTGAGCGGATTTGTCCGGTTCAGGCCATCTCCTCTGTGAGAAGTAATAATAACAGTTGGTTTGTCTCAGATACGCGATTTGGCACCCTTGTTCACGCTAAAATGGGTCCAGGTGAAGAAAACTCCGGAAAACTGGTTTCAGAGGTGCGTAAACGAGCCCGTGAGCTTGCTAAAGAGTACAATGCAAGCTATGTTATCAATGATGGACCTCCTGGCATTGGTTGTGCCGCAATCTCTTCACTTTCAGGAACAGGAATGGTTTTGATGGTGATTGAGCCATCTGTTTCCGGATTGCATGATTCCAGGCGATTGGTGGAGCTTATCGATACTTTTTCAATTCCTACCTTTGCACTGATCAATAAATATGACATTCATCCCGAAATTTCTGAAGAAATCAAACTATTTCTGAAGGAAAAATCCATACCGTTGCTGGGCGAAATTCCTTTCGATAAAAGTATGGTGGAGGCAATGGTAGAAGGTAAAACTATTGTCGAATTTGATGATAAACTGGAGATTTCAACGATTCTGAAAGCGGTATGGAAGAAATTAGAAGACTTTAACGTGTTATAACTATGGAAATGAGAATTGCTTTTGCACTTAACAAAGATGGTGAATTTGTAAAAAAACACTTTGGAGATGCAGATAAATATCATATTTATCACTTTGATAATGGTCAATTAAACCTTCTATACGAGGAGGTGAATCCATACAAATCATTTGATGAAACAGTGGTACACGGAAAAAAAAAGAAAGCTGCTCAGATTATTAAGTATCTTGAAGATAAGAAGGTGAAAGTTCTTGTTTCCAGACAATTTGGGAAAAACTTAAGGTTTATTGCCAATCACTTTGTACCGGTGAAAGTCAAAGAAGAAGCTCCCGAAAAGGTAAAAGCTATTCTATTAAAACATATGAAATGGCTTCAGGATGAATTAAAAAACAACCCAGAAGATTATAAAATGTTTGTTATGGATAGTGGAATTCTTAAACAAGCTGTAAAAAAGCAAAGCTTATAACAATGTTGAAAAAATGAAACAGAAAAGAATATATCCGGAATCCGGAGTAGAGTTAAGCCCTTTTATCTCCAAACATTATGATCGCGTATTGGCCACTGCATCAATGGGGCATTATCCGCGGGCAATCAAACTGGCTATTAAAGATATGGGTATTCAGCCCGGGGACCAGATCCTCGATCTGGGATGCGGCACAGGCTCTAATACGCAGCTGATGGCAGCCCATTTGAATGATAAAGGGAGTATTATGGGGCTTGATATTTCTGAGCAAATGGCCAGACAGTTTGAAAAACGTTTTTTGAATGACAATAACATCACTTTTCAAAATATACGGGTTGATCAGCCTTTTCAACTCAATAAAAAGTTTAATAAAATATTTATTGGATTCGTTATCCATGGTTTCCCACACGAGGTCCGGCAAATCGTGATCCAGAATGCACTGAACCATCTTGAGGAGGGAGGTTCATTCTATATCCTGGACTTCTCCGAATTCGAGATGAAATCGATGCCATTTCACCATCGGGCGATATTCAAAGCCATTGAATGTAAATATGCTTTCGATTTTATCGAACGTGACTGGAAAGCAATTTTAGAGGAACAGGGATTCAAAGATTTCAGTGAGCACTTCTACCTGAAGAAATATATGAGGTTGCTTAAGGCCAATAAATAACCAATCATGAGAATAGAAGCCTTTGTGCTTATTTTAATATCTACAGGTATGGCCATGAAAGCATACACACAGAGCGAAATGTCGGAGATTACGTATCAGCCAATCGGTATATTTCATACTGAATATATTCCACAATCAGGTGCACCCCGTCAGGGCATCCTGATTCCTGAGGGTCAGGGGAGAATAGAGATATTTCCGGAATATATTGAAGCGCTCCAAACGTTAAACCTATTTGAATATATTATCGTAATCTACCATTTTCACGAGGTGAAAACCTGGTCCACTCCAGTTCACCCACCTGGTTCTGATGATGAGCATGAATTCGGACTGTTTGCCACCCGAAGCCCCAA
>JAOZUK010000526.1 GCA_029938715.1 Bacteroidales bacterium
CCGATGATTTCATTGTCCTGCGAGATAAAAAGGACATTCCTTTTTTTCCGGGTCATGATCCTGGCAGCCTCCCGTACCGAGGTGCTGGCCGGGCATCTCAGTATGTCCCTGGCCAGTGATACCAGGGGCTGGTTCATCAGTTGCAGTGAGTTTTGCAATTCCCTGGAGAGCAACTTTCCCTCTCTCTTGTATTGCACTTGCGAACTTAGCTCCTTAATGATCAGAATATAGGTGGTCTGTTTTGCATGGTTTATCCTGGAAGCAGAAATTAAAACCTCCTTGCTGCTTCCATCCTTGCATTTCAGCCTGATTTCGCTGGAGACAGTTTTTTTTGGGTCTTTAAAGGAAGACACGAGAGTGGACCACTTCAGGTCGAAGAGGCTCTCAAAATCCATCTCTCTAACCTCTGCGGGCTTGTATCCCGAAAGCGTGCTGAACTTGAGGTTTGAAAAGGCAAAGCTTTGATCCGCCATCATCAAGGTTCCTTCGGTAGAAGCCTGGACCAGGGTAAGGTATTTTTCCCGGCTTTGCCGAAGCTCCTTTTCGGCGCTGCGTCTCCGGTTTTCTATGCCCAGACTCTGCCTGGTTATAAATGCCAGGATGATTCCCAGGATGACGGACATCCACAAAGCCATTCTGAGCAGCTTGATCCTGAGGAGGTTGATTTCTATCCGGACATCCTCCAGATAGATTCCCGTCCCCACGATCCAGTCCCAGGGTTCAAAGGCTTTCACATAGGACAGTTTGGGAACAATGCGGGTGCTGTCGTCTTTCCACTGCCACATATAATCAACGAATCCTTCACCCTGTTCAGTAACCGTATTTACTGATTCCACAAATGGCAATTTGCCATTCGGATCCTTGTAATTGTTCAGATCTGAGCCCACCAGCTCGGATCGATAGGGATGCATGATCATATTGGGATGCATATCGATGATCCAGAAATAGTCTTTAAGTTCATGCCCATAGCGCATTTTCCGAACTCTTTCCCGCGCCATTGTCTGCGCAGAATCCAGGCTTATCTGGAAGGTCTCAGCTTCCTGGTGGTATTCTTCAATAAGGCTGCACACCGATTGGGTTAATTCCGAGATCATTTCCTTCTTTCCGGTAAGAATGGTCTTCTCAAAACGGGGCAGAATAACTACGAAAATAGAGAGAATGAAAAGGCCCACAGTAAAAATGGAAATCACGACAATGGAGATGAAGTAGCTGTTCTGCTTGGTCTGTGGCATAGACGGAATGTTTTTTATCTGAGCACTTGCAGCCGGAGGCTGTTGGTATCAAATATACAAAAACTGCTTCGGTGTTCGTGCCGGGTAACATGGGGAATTCCAATCAGGGCAGGGAAGGAGGTAATTTTGATGCCCCGATAGCGATATTGTTTGAAGCCCTCGGGATGGACCTTGTAAAATCCCCTGGGATGGGCGTGCCCGGTGAAACAAAGGCTGCATTCCCGCTCCAGCATAAAGGCAAAATGCTCCTGGAACTCCTTTTCCGAATAGTAAAAACCTTTCACCATACCTGAAAGATTAGGATAGACATAATGACTGAAGAGAATGTTGCCGGCAGGAGTGGCGAGGATTTCATAGAATGGCAAGGTGGCCAGAAAGCTGGTATCCTCTTCACTATATCCAGGATCCAGATCCAGCTGGTGCTGCCAGGTTTCCTGACCCTTCAAAATATCAGGAAGTTCCGGATCTATACCCGCAGCATGTAAATCATGGTTGCCCGGAATGATTATATCGCATTTCTCCCTGAGCAGTGCCAGGCAGGCTGATGCATTTCTCGATTTCCCATACTTGTAATAGGGCAGGCTGAAACCTGAGATATCCCCCAGGCAAATGAGTTTGTCGAAGCCCCTGGCCTCAGCTAAGCCCACTATTTTCAGCAGGTTCTCATAGTCCTCATGGATATCTGAAAGGATAGCTAAGCGCACGTCCGTTGAATTTTGACAAAATCAAAGTACGGTTTTTTTGTCAATAATTCTCATAGGCCGAAGTACTGAAGCAGCCCGGCATGTGAGTTCTGTCCGGCTCCAAGCTCATCATAGAGTTGAAGCACCCTTTCCTTGTCCTCCTCCGAGAGTGCCTCTTCTGCCATCGGATACAATATGTTATCCTCTTTGTAG
>JAOZUK010000527.1 GCA_029938715.1 Bacteroidales bacterium
CCGCCATATTATTGTCAATGGTGAGGTTGCCGTCCTCGATATAACCGACAAGGCGATGCCACTGGTTCAAGGCATACGCAACGGCCTTGCCAAGCAAACCCTTAGGCGGGGTCTGGAGTTTTTTCCTGTCCAGCCATTTCTTGAAATCAGCTAGTATTGGCCCGGCCTTTTCCTGGCGCAGTGTGTATATTTGCCCAGGAGAGTATTTCTCGTCCCGGGCTTTCCTCTCAAGGGCATAGAGTTTCTTTATATAACTCAGTGCATTATCCGCGGCGCCGGCTTTTCGGTTTTTCCCCTGCGCTTTGGTGACATCGGTAAACTTACGTCGGGCGTGAGCCCAACAGCCAATATGGCGGACGCCCTTCATATAATCCAGGAAGTTGTAACCACTATAACCATCCGTCTGCGCGGTTCCCTGAAAATCACGCAGGAATGCATTGGCCACGTCTCCGGACCTGGTCGGATGGTACTGATAAAGAAGAACAGGTTTGTCTGGATCTCCGCGCCTGAAAATCCACATATAGGACTTAGTTGTCGGGCTTCGACCAGGCTCATGCAGAACCTGCACCGTAGTTTCATCAATATTGAGAAAAGAAGCGGCCAAAAGTTCCTCATCAAGCAGGTTGAGCAGGGGCTGACAGGCTGATGCGGCCTGCATGGCCCATCTGCACATAGAGGTTCTCGATACATCCACACCAAGACGAACCAGCTGTTTTTCCTGCCGATAAAAAGGCGTATGATCGATGAATTTTCCGGTCAGGATATGAGCCAGCAGGCCAGGGCTGACAATGGACTTTGGAATAATCTGCGGATGAATCGGAGCTATTTTGACCGTGGGGCCGTCATCTTTAACTCCTTCACAGGCCGGACAGGCATACTTGGGCCGAACGTGACGGATAACCTGGATTTTGGCAGGGATGATATCCAGCTGTTCGGAAACCTCCTCCCCGATTCTTTTCAGCTCACAACCGCATGGACAGATCTTGTCGGCATCATCGATATCATGGATTTCTACTACCCTGGGAAGATCCTCGGGAAGAGGCTTCCTGCCGCGTTTCCTACGGGTATGACCAGGCACATGAATCTCTTCTGCATCATCTTCGTCACCTACCGCTTCCGGCATGTCAAACAAGGGCAAAGGTTGCGGAACATCTGCCGGAACAATTTTTTCACTTTTACGGCCATACAGCTGAGCACGCAGGAGTCGAATCTGTTCCAGCAGGATACCGGTTTCCTTGTCATAATGGTTCCGAAAATCAACCAGAATCTGTTTGAGCAGACTGGGGTCATCGGGCAATGTGGCGACGTCAGAATTCATACCGGTGAATATAGTTCAATATGCTGATATTGCAAGTAATATATTAAAATTATGTATTTTTTAAATCATGGTTTCGTACTGTAACCGGCGGTGTGCAGAACATTGATCAAGGGACAGTCCATCCAGTAACCAGCCAAGTTCATATCCGTGAACATTAAGCACATCTTCCTCTGTTTCCGGCCACTGGAAGCGATCCTTTTCCAATCGTTTATGCCAGAGGCAGAATCCATTGCGATCCCAGTAGAGGATTTTGATAATGTCACGCTTACGGTTACAAAACGCGAACAGGTGGCCGGAGAGGGGATCAAGTTCAAGGTGGTCAGCAACCAGAATGGACAGGCCGTTGATTGATTTACGCATATCCGTTACTCCGGGAGCAATGTACACCTGAGCTGGATTAGCCGGAAAAAACATTACCGGCTCTCCAGTACTGACAGCACTCTGTTTAAGGTGATGGGTAAAAAATGATCACCCACCTCGATGGAAAACTTGTCGGTCACGACAATTGTAAGCCCTGATCCTTTTGATTGTGCCGATTCATGGCGCATCTGCTTAAAAGGTACTGGAACCAGTGTTGTTCCCGGGCCTGGCCTCGCGGATAATTTTCGTTGCCAGTAGGTCAGGGCATGGTAGGAGAGCTCATGTCGGCGACAATACTCTGCCCGGTTTAGCCCACTCCTTTCCAGCGCTTTTACATGGGCCTGCCATAGCCGCTGATTTCTTCGTTGCGATGCTCTTGAACGGTGTCTCGTCATTGGAATCCTCCTTGATTATTTTCTGGAGGTTCATCATGACACGGCCACGCAT
>JAOZUK010000528.1 GCA_029938715.1 Bacteroidales bacterium
GAGTTTGTCACCTTCACCCTGAACCGATACTCATCCGGGGGCAGATTGGTATAGGTGGCAAATCTGTGCCCGGATCCGAAATAATTCCACTCATTGTCAAATCCTTCCAGCAGGAAAGCATAGTTCACATTTTCAGGGGAAACAAAATCCATCCCTGAAAACTGAAATGTAACGGCATTTTCCCTGTGCGAAAGAGTAATCTGATCCGTATAAGATATTGATTTCTCGAATATGAATCTGCCACCAATGGTATCACCTGCGCGTACCTCACTGTTTGAAATACTGAATCCCGTAAGTACTACATTGTTGTGAAGTTCCTGTGTAACCATACTATCAGGATGAAAGACACTCAGTCCCTTACTTCCTCCAAAAAACATCTCCCCGCTCTTGCTTCCGGCATAGGCAAAAGGATTGAATTTATCACTCTGGAGCCCATCGGATGCGTAATAGTTCATAAATTTTCCCTGCTCACTCCGATCAAAAACTAGCTCGGGAGGAGAAAACCTGGAGAGCCCCCCTTTGGTACTGATCCACAGGTCCCCGGAAGGATCTTCCAGAATTCCGGTAATACCATTGTTACAAAGGCCATCGTTTTCAGTGAAGGTTCTGAATTCTGCATGATCCGTTTCATCACATCTCATGGCGACAAAACCATATTCAGTCCCCAGCCAGATAATACCGCGGTGATCCTGCACAATAACCTGTATTTTATTACTCTGTAAAGCGGAGGGAGATTCCCTGTCAATTTCAAAAGTTTTAAAATTATCCTTTTCAGGTTTATACAAACCTAATCCTCCCATATGTTCCGCTACCCATATCCGTCCCGAATTATCCTCAAACAATGCCCAAATATTACCAGATTTCAGTGCCCCGCTATCATTAATGTTCTTTACATACTTTTTTTTGCTGAGAAACTCCCTGTTGCCATTAACAGCAGGACTCAATTTAAATTTTTCCAGTCCACTGGCTGTACCTACCCACAGGTTCTCATTTCTATCTTCAATCAAACACCAGACCGCCCACTCATCCAGCCTCACAGAATCAGGAGTCTCTCGATTGTAGCGCTTAACAAGACTTCCACTCGGGTCCAGTTTAATGACACCACCTCCGGTAACCCCCAGCCATGTATATTCATAAGGATCTGTATAGATTGCTGAAACCATCAAATTTCCAGGCTGATTAAGAGGAATCATTTCAGTTTGATGGGATTGCTGATCAAATCTGAACAGTGTATAATTAGATGTCCCAAACAATATTTCACCATTACTGTTTGCCGTGACCGATGTAATATCATCGCATAGCGTAGTATTATCATTTGCAAATCTACAATACCAGTTAAAAGGTTTGGTGGACAGGTCAAGGTTAAATACTCCGTCATGGGTTCCAATCCAGAGCAACCCTGAACTATCAAACCAGGAGGATCTCACCCGGTTAAAAGCAGCCTCTGATCCTTCTGTTGATGGAAGATGGTATAAGGTATAGTCCTCTCCCTCTTTCAATGGTTGATCCAGCATCTCCATCCCTGTGGCAGAGGAGTATAACTTATCCGGATCGAGTTTTATAAATCCCCTGTTATCAATACCAATCCATATATTACCCGCCCTGTCGGAGGTAAGGAATGAAAAGCCCTGACTAAAAATCAGATCCCTGGCAGGAAGCCGTAAAACCTCTCCGGTTTCCTCTCTGTAAATTGCAATGCTATTCCCGGATCTTATCCAGTAGATTCCGTTGTGATCCCTGACAATGTTGATTGCATTACGGATTCCTGCATCCCACAGCCTTGCCTCAACAGTAAAATCCAGATCTGCGTAATCATTCCCTGAGATGCGCGCAGCTGATAAACCTGATGATGCAGCTACCCAGATGATGCTGTCATTGAGCTGAAATAAAGTATTGATTTGCACAGTACTGGGATCTAAAGGATCCATGGGATTGGGATAATTGGCGAAATTGTGGCCCGCCCGAAGGTCCATGATACTTAATCCAAAATATGTTCCTATCCATAGGAACCCATTATTGTCAATCATCAAAGAAAGGATCTGGTTGCTTATGAGGCTATTTGTATCAAGTTGTGATGCATAGTAACGTGTAAACTTTTCGGTAGACGGATCATAAGAATTCA
>JAOZUK010000529.1 GCA_029938715.1 Bacteroidales bacterium
GGAATATAACAATAGTTAGTATTATCCTTGCTCCCCAATAAAATGCTTTGCATGGAGATGTTTCCAAATGCGTATCCGAAAAGATCTGCAATTGGAGTGTAAATGGCCGGGATATTCTCATCATCCCAGGAGATTCTGATGTCTACATCATTGTAGCTTCCTTCAAAAAGTGCAGCATTGTCTATCTCAATGCCCATAATTCGTCCGCCTTTTTCTGTATTAAAGATGGTTTGGGTCTCCCCGGGTTTCAATTCAACACTGCTTTTCTTCAACAACAATTTGTTTGAATCTGAAATCATTGTCTCCATATTCCAATCTCCTTCCCAAAATGAAGAAACATCCGATAATGCCTCTTTTTCACTTGGGTTCAAATCGAGATTAAAATCCTTTACAGACTCTCCGTCATTATATCTTCTGTATTGAATCTGCAGGAATTGGATCTGTTTTCCTCTTGAAACTATCTTACAACCTCCTTCAAAATTGATGGGAATATAGGAGTAGAATCCCCCAAGTTGATTGCCACATAATGGCATTACAAATGGATAGACTTCTCCCGAAAAAATATCAGAGAATCTGATGGAAAAACTGACTTTTGAAGTATCACCAATATAGAAGTCAAGGGTGTCATTATTTGGAGTCGGGGTCCATATCCTGTTTATAACCCCATCTCCTTCTGCTTCGAATATAACCAGGGTGCTATCTGCATTGCGCCTGATATATGAATACTTCCCACTAAAACCATCATCATTCCCTCCCGTCCTGTCGTATGACGATACCTGGATGACTTCAGAACCACTCCGGTACGCTGGTAAGTTCCCAACATCAAGAAACTCCTCCAGTTCAGAGATAAATGAGTGTGTAAATGCAGTAATATTCTCCTGAGCGTATATCCTTAATGCTGCGAAGACTATAAGAATGGAAAGGAATATTTTTTTGTGCATATGTCTGATAGATTTAAATTTCATTATCAAGATTGCTGCCGGAGATAATATACGCCCAACTTAACAGGATTCCCTTATGATCAGGTTTCCGGGTAGTGAGATTCTTTCTGGTTTGGTTTTGACTCTCCCCTCGATTTTTCGGGATAAAAGTTGGATCGCTTTTTCACACATTAAATCAATGGGCTGCTCCAAGCATGTAATGCCAGGTTTCGTCACCTGAAAAGCTTCGGGATTATCAAAACTCACGATTCCTATATCATCTTTTATACTAAGTCCGATTTTATCAAAATATTTCAAGCTACTTATTCCCAGTTTGTTATTTGCGAAAAAGAAGGCGTCACAACCATCTTTATGAGCCCGCTTCAACACAGCCTCAAGCCGGGTATCTACTTGATCAAAATCCACCTCAAAAATAAATTCCTCTACCGGGTAATCTAAGGGTGATTCCTTCAGTGCTGTTGTATAACCCTGTATCCTCTCTTTAATATTTGACAGACCCAGATTATGTGCAAGGGCAGCAATCTTTCGATATCCTTTTTTTATTAAGAGACTGGTAAGCTCATAGCTTCCCAGATAATTATCTACTACGACCGCATCCTCATCTACTCCCTCACAATAACGGTCAACAAAAACAAAGGGTATAGATTGTTCCTGAAGAGATAATAAGATGCGTTCACTATCAAATACTGGAACGATTATCATGCCATCTACCTGGCGTGAGCTAAATGTATTGATCAGGTTTTCCAGCTTTTCAGAATTTTCATCCGAGCTGCCGAACATCACCTGGTATTCCAGTTTTGCTGCTTCATTTTCGATACACCTGGCCATTTTTCCAAAAAACGGATTTGAAATATCTGCAACGAGCAAGCCTATTATTCCTGATTTTCCAGTACGAAGGCCTCTTGCAAGTTGATTTGGCCGGTATCCCAGTGCTTTTGCCGTTTCAATTACCTTTGCCGCCATTTCATCACTAATTCTGAATTCATGACTCTTCCCTGATAATACAAGTGAGACAAGTCCCACAGAAACATTGAGTTTATCAGCAATATCAACCTGTCTAATCCTTTTCTTCGGCATCATTATCGATATGTATTGGTGTTACAAATATAAACTTAATAAACCTTGATAAAACGATTTAGCCAATATTATACCCTTCCTACTTTCCGGATCAAAAAAT
>JAOZUK010000530.1 GCA_029938715.1 Bacteroidales bacterium
ATCATTTTTTTGCGACTGGTGGTCTGTTTTGATTTGGCCACGTTGGCGCTGAATCGGGCAATGAATTCCTGCAGCTCTTTTTTCTTATCTTCTGCTCTCTTGTTCTGTACCTGTTGTTGTCTTAAAGCCAGCTGACTGCTGTGATACCAGAAGCTATAGTTACCCGCAAACATCTGGACTTTGCCAAAGTCAATATCAACTGTGTGGGTACTTATGGCATCAAGGAAGTGCCTGTCGTGCGACACCACAAGTACTGTGTTCTCATAGTTGGAAAGATAGTTTTCCAGCCACATAACGGTGTCAAGGTCCAGGTCGTTGGTGGGTTCGTCGAGCAGCAAGTTATCGGGCTTTCCAAAAAGCGCCTGAGCCAGCAGAACCCTTACTTTGAGCTTCCCGCTTAAATCGCGCATCATGGTGTGATGAAATTCCTCTTTGACGCCCAGGTTGCTCAAAAGGATAGCTGCATCGCTTTCGGCATTCCAGCCATCCATATCTGCGAACTGCTCTTCCAGCTCCGAGGTTCTCATTCCATCCGCCTCAGAGAAATCTGGTTTTGCATACAGGGTATCTTTTTCCTGCATAACCTCCCATAAGGGCATATGACCTTTAAGCACCGTATTGAGCAGGGTATATTCGTCGAATGCAAAGTGATCCTGACTTAAAACCGAGAGCCTTTCGCCCGATCCCAGGCTAATATGACCGGCAGTGGTATCAAGTTCCCCAGAAATTGCTTTTAAATATGTTGATTTCCCGGCACCATTCGCTCCAATAATTCCATAACAATTACCAGCCGTAAATTTCATATTTACTTCCTGAAACAATACCCTTTTACCAAACTGAATTCTTAATCCTGCAACTGTAATCATTGTATACGAATTTGTCCTATATCTAATTTTGCGCAAAACTACAGAAATTATAGTTCTAATCAGATAATTGCAGCAGAACCTGTGTGTCTGGGATTATGTTAAATCGGATGTTAAAAAGCTCTGATTTAGAATCATTCCAAATAAATACCATAACTTGTTATTAAATAATACCTTAGACCACATACTCACCACCAACAGCAAAACAGAACTAAGACCTACTATTGAATATAATTCAAAAAAAAAGTACGCATTATGGAAAAGTTCTTGATTGAGGTACCACATGGAGGTGACAAATCTTCATGTATTCAGGCGGTGAAAGTATTTTTAGCTTCCGGGTCTCATTTTGTAACCAATGCTGAATGGGGATGCAGAGATGGGGACCATAAAGCATGGCTAATGGTTGAGGTTGAGAACAGGCATGCAGCCGAGCGAATCTTGCCTTCTGCTTACCAGCGAGATGCCAAAATCACAAAGATTAACAAGTTCACAAGAAAGGATATGGAAGAGACCATTCTTGACAACCATTCTTAGCTCCAGAACCACAATAGATTAATCACAAAAAATCAAATTTTATGTCAAACGTAGTAAAAGACATGGATGCTTCTGCTATGGAAGCTTTTGCATCTCAAATCAGAGGTGAGGTAATTCTTCCTCAGGATTCCAATTATAATGACACTCGCAAAGTGTACAATGCAATGATAGATAAACGTCCGGGCATGATTATAAAATGTGTGGATGTGGCTGATGTGATCTATTCCGTAAACTTTGGCAGGGAGAATCATCTACTTGTTGCTGTTCGGGGAGGTGGACACAATGGGGGAGGATTAGGGATTTGTGACGATGGTCTGGTTATCGATTTGTCGGGTCTAAAATTTGTGCAGGTCGATCTGGCTGAAAAAACGGTCCGCGTAGGAGGCGGAAATGTATGGGGCGAGGTGGATCATGCCACCCATCCTTTTGGTCTTGCCGTTCCTGCAGGAATCATCTCATCAACGGGTGTTGGGGGTTTGACACTTGGAGGGGGAGTGGGTCATCTATCACGTAAATACGGACTTACCATTGATAATTTACTGGAAGCTGATATGGTTCTGGCCGACGGATCATTTGTAACCGTAAGTGCCAGCCAGAACTCCGATCTGTTCTGGGCCATTCGGGGTGGTGGTGGAAACTTTGGAATCGTCACCTCCTTTAAATTTCAGGCACATGATGTCAAAACAGTATTTGGAGGACCCACTTTATGGCCCATCGAA
>JAOZUK010000531.1 GCA_029938715.1 Bacteroidales bacterium
TTCAAAGATCTTGGAATGGTTGAGCAACTTGGTTCTGGGGTTCCAAGGATTTTGGAGAGTTACTGAAGAGAGTGCTTTACATTCTCAGATCCTTTCCTTAGAATGAGTTTCCCTGTTCAAGAAAGCTCAATCCCTCATGTAACCCCTCATGTAACCCCTCAAGTTCAGAAATTGATTATGATTATTGGAGGAGAAATGACCAGGCAGGAGCTACAAGAAAGTCTAAAATTATCCGATAGGATGAACTTCCACAAAACCTATCTTCAACCGGCAATTGAATCTGGGGTTCTCGAAATGACCATCCCTGACAAACCGAAAAGTCGCGATCAACGATACAGATTAACAATTACGGGTAAGGAATTGAAAAAGGACCTATGAGACATAGCAAGCAGATTCGATAAGAACATTACTGATAAAGGATATGTGTTGATTCTGTATATCCTTTCAAAAGAACTTAAGTTATGACTAATAAGATTGAATCCCGCCTGAAAACCTTAGGCATTGAACTGCCTGAACCGAGCAAACCAGGAGCGAACTATGTTCCGTATCACATTTCCGGAAACCTGTTGTTTCTTACGGGACAGCTTTGTCATTGGAATGGCGAAAGGCTATTTGTCGGCAAACTTGGTGAAAAATTTGACATTCAAGAAGGCCAGAAAGCTGCAAGAATTTGTGGTCTCAACTTAATCTCGCAACTCAAATCAGCACTTGACGGAAACCTGAATCTTGTTGTCAGGACTATCAAATTGGCAGGTTATGTGAATTCAAGTCCCGATTTCCATGGCCAATCACAGGTTATGAATGGTGCCTCCGATCTTTTTGTAGAGGTTTTTGAGAATGCGGGAATGATCCACTCATCGCTTTGGCTTCACTACCGAACGCACGAATTGAGGAAGGAATTGCATTACTTGATTATCGTTCGTGTCGTTAAGGCTGTGCACCAATTCAGCTCTATCCCCAATGCCAAGTTCTTTATATCTCTCCAATACCCTTAGGCCATGTTCAGGATCATGGATATCCCCAACAACTCCGGGTTCTTTTCGGTAGGCTAGAAATATAGGGGGAGCGTTTTCCGTTATCGGCTCTAATAAGCGTTCATTAAACGATTTCCCCGGCAGAGCTTGCCCCATATAAATCCCCACAATGCCTGCGTCCTGAGTGTGGGCGAGTTCCCAGCTCACAAAGCTTCCCCGCGATTGTCCTCCGATAAAAACCTTATCGATATCAAAATTATAGGTCGCAGCATTTTCTTTCACCCATGCAAACATAATTTTCGCATCCGCAGTGCATAATTGAAAATCGGAAGGTGATTGGACCTTTGCAATTGATTCCCAACTAACGATCGCAGTTCCTTCTGCTAATGTAGGATCAGCCCAGGAACTTTTAACGTCATCCGCCGTAGAGCCGTTATGGTGCGCATATATAAATACTGGGGCGGGCTCACTGCCGGATGGCAAATAGAGATTCAGCCATTGTCTGTCCTCCGGCCCATATGAAACTTGCGGATGAGTCGGGGTTTTTACTTGTCCGAAAAGAGTACCAGAAAAAAGCAAAATGGTGCATACTAAAGCGAGCAAGTTTTTTGCTTGCGTTTTGGAAAGATTATTCATTGTAATCATCATAGTTTCTGTGTTATAAAAATTTTCTTAAATCATTCATGTGACTCATCTCTTTATTTCTGCCAATCCAGTTTCCAGGTGCCGCTCGGCAAACGGAAGCGCTGCATTACTGCACCTTTGAGGTTCCTAACCGCTTCTGTATCCTGCGACAGTGGTCGATTGTCGACTTGGATTGCCTTAGGGTCGGAGCACGGCACATAAACCGTGGCCGAGCTGTTGGACGGAATAGTGACCGTCCATTGAATGCTCTTACCGTCCCGTCGCCATGAACTACCAATGGATCCACGAATCGAGCGGTATGTGGCATCGACATAATCCAGTCCTTCCACAAAGGCCGGCTTCAGGACGAACTCCTCGAACCCCGGATGCTCAGGATCAGGTTTGATTCCCGCCAACCCTGTATAGAACCAGCTTGCCGGTCCCGCGAAGCATGAGTGGATTTGCGACCAGTATCCGTTCCATTGCTCCCAGATGGTCGTCGCGCCCTGCGCAAGCAT
>JAOZUK010000194.1 GCA_029938715.1 Bacteroidales bacterium
TTCGCAGCACTATTTTCAGATAATAATCTCCCGGGCTATGGTTGTAACCATCAAGCCCGTTTACCACGCATAATGCCTCATTCAGCTGATTTCTTGCCACAGTGTCAAAACGGAATGGCGCGAAGTTGGATTGATAATTTTCATGCCACCATGCAGTATATCCGAATATCAGCGGTATAACATCGGTGATACCTGAGCGGTAGCCAATACTGAGGGTCCCTGCAGTATCACCTAAGAAAAAATTCCTGTATCCATCACCTCCCCCCCACATTGGACTCCCGATATCAACCGAATTGAGGCAACCGGAAAGGTAGAGGTGTTTTGCCTTAATATTCAAATCCAGAAGGCGATGCGCATCGGATTTGCCAGTACGATGCATATATTCATCCCTGTATTCCGACCACTTTTCCGTATCTTCAAGATCTTCCTCGGGCTTCCACATTGGACTCTGATAAAAAACTACTCCGTCAATAATGATCAGATCTGCTGAATCAACTTGAAGATTCGTTTCATTCAGTTGGGGAAGTACAATAGCATACAGCGAATCGTTTGATGAACCCTGGTTGCTTGTGGCAAATGTGTTCATCCCCAGCGAAATCATAAGGATGGCTAATATCACTACTTTATTCATAAGATCGGTATTAATTGATTTTAGTGAGTCCTTCAAAGCTCAAATAGTGCTCCTTGATACCCAGTGAATCCATTAATTCCCGGATTTCTATGGTTTGCAGATTGCCGGTGTTATATCCCTCTCCCTGGTCATTTTCATAGATCCAGGAAGGTGTTGGCCAGAGACAAACCCTGAATGCCCCTGCCAGTAACCGATCCCCTCCTTCTGCTCCCATGTCTCCTAAAAACAGCATTGGCTTCTTTGCATCCCATGTCCTTATGGCCATGGATGAATTATTGTAAGCATTGACGGTTATGTCTGGGTTTGCCACACTCAGAATTTTGAATTTTGTCTGGTCAATTTCAACCGTCATTCCCGGTGAAGTAACATTTACAACCTGTATTCCAGAATTGCTAAGGTTATTGTAAAACCCTTCGGTCGAGTAGGTGGAAGATTCTGTTTCATTTGGCTTATAAAATGCAGGAGGTAATGCGGAATGATAGATGGCTTTTATCTGTGAGGGAAGTTGCCATAGCGTAAAATTGGATCCTTTTTGAGGGAAGACAGACAATTGCCCCGAAAAAACAATCAGTGCGATTAAAGTAATACGTCTAATAAGATAAAAGTCTTTCATCAGTTTAAGAGCTTATTTTTTGTTGTCATTTTGGCCATTCTGGTGGCAGTTCATATTTGTAATCAGGAAAAAGAGCCCTGTCTGTATCCCCCACAAGAAAATATCTCCGACTCACCTGGTTCACAGTCTCAGATGAGAAATCATCCAGTTCCGAGGTGATCATATATCCACCGCTCTTTTCCGGAAGCTTCACTGCAATGGGAATAGTAGTCTGCCAGAAAGGATCAATTTCAACCGGAACAGTCTGGGTTGAGACAATCTCCCCTTTGTAATCTACAAATTTCACTTCAACACTACCCTCCTGCCTGCTGTTTGAATCATTAACCCCCATAAGATTAAGTGACAGCAGTGATCCCGGAAGATGGTGCCTGGGGTTTTTCAGATATCTGCCATCCTCCATATCAATAAAAACGGCAAATGGCCTGTGTGTATGATATTGTGCCAGCAAAGCCTGGGAAGGATCCAGGTCCTTGATGTGATATCTAAACCAATCACCTGTGTATCCTCCATTATCGGTCAGATAGGTAAATGAGAATATACCCGAAAAGATCCTTGTGGAACGCAGTGTTTCACCTTCAATGGCCAGCAGATATGCCTGGAATTCCCACCGATCTGCAGGAGTAGCTTCTTTCCCTAAATAGTAATCATAAATATCTCTGCAAGAATATAATTGTGTTCCATCCGGTTCATAATATTCGTAATTAATCCTGGATGGAGTAATGTCTCTTGATACAAAATTTCCCTCCGTCCGGATCGCCGAGTGAATTCCGTCTCTGTTTAACCAGAGCCATCCAAATTCATTTAGTATCATGGGGGGACTATTGAAAGCCGCATCTCCCAGACCGTGATTTTTATATTGAAGATTGCCAAACCTGAATCGATCTCTTTTCTTTTGGACAGATTCATCATTATCCCACCAGCCACTCCCAAGCGGGTACCAGTGAATCTCATCCATTTCATTGACATCCAGGTCCTCATCGCTCATATATCCGGCATCCCAAATACGGGTCGGATCCAGTTCTTTTAATTCAGGGATGACCACATTCCCGATATAATCCTGTTTTTGTTCGTTCATGGCATCCCAGATCACGATACTGGGGTGATTCCCGTCAGCCCAGATCCAGTCGGTATATTCCTTTTTATATTGAATATCCCTGCCTCTGAGGTTCCACATGGGGTATTCATTCTGCAGGAGAATGCCGTATTCATCAGCAAGATCATACCAGAAATCAGGCAGCAGACCTATACATACCCTGAACCCATTCCAACCAAGTGATTTTGGAATATCAATAAACAGTGATCTCACCCACTCCTTATTCCAGGGAAGCGCTCCACGGTCATTGTCTTCAAAGAACCTGTTCAAGGTGATGGTGGACCCGAGCAGACAAAATTGTTCACCGTTCAACTCAAAGGTTCTGTTCACCGCCTTGAAATCCCGCATCCCGAATGTAAATGCAACTTCGTCAGAAGGACCAATCCAGTCATAATTGTCAGATGGTCTCAAACTTTCCGGATTTCCATAATCATCAAAAAACTTTGAATCAGCAGAAACGGAAATAACCATTTCGTACAAAAACGGATCATCCGGTGACCATGAATGGGGATCAATGACCTCCATCTCAAAAGCAAGCTGCTCATATTGCTGGCACTTGATCTTACCCGTTCTGACTAATTTATCGGTAACCGCCTGGCCGCTCTTCTTCTCCCTCACAAAGGCCGATAGTGTATATTCAATAAATGAATACTCCATGCTCCGTTCGACCACTTTACCATAGTTTTCCAGCACCACTTTCGCGGTCAGGGTTGAATTTTCCAGATCGGGTAAAACGAGTGCCTTATCCACACGAACAGGCCCGGTAAAAGTGATAAATACATCATCCCATATACCCGGTATATCGGCAAATTTTTCCCTGTCAAAACCAGTGGCGGATTCTTTTGGGAGCCAAGCCCTTTCTGCCACCCGGATCAGGAGAACATTCTCACGCTCATAAGAGATAAAACCGGTCAGGTCACACTCGATTGGCGTATTACACTGCATATAGGTCCCACAATCATGACCATTCAGGATCACCTGGGTATTGTACCTGCTTTTCCTGATCTTAAGTACTGCATACTTGTCCATATATTTTTCAGACACTTCAAATTTAAACCTGTACCAGCTGTACCTTGGTTCATGGGTGCCGGTAAAGTATGCATCGTACTGTTCTATCTCAGGTTCTGCCAGATCAATTAACCCCGGCACCTGGATTTTACGGGTGAACTTTTCGGGAGGAAATGCAGTTTCAGTCTGTTCAAATTCAGCAATACCGCTCAGATCAATAATTTCCCTTGGAGATTGGGCCAGCAGAGTCTGGATAAGGAATAGCTGGATTATCAGTACAATTTGCAAAGATCTTGAAATCATATCTAATTAATTTGTAGAAATATCCTGTTTGTTCTCTATGCGAAAGGTATATGCATATTTGCAGGGGCGGTTAGATTCATTCTGAAATCGATTGGGTATTTCAATGGTGATACCGTTGTCCGGGTCATACTTCCACTTCAATGGATCTTCATCCCCAAGCATATATATCTTGGAACCCTCCCTGGGTGTAACTGATTTTATATTCAGGCTCTTTCCAGGCCAGACAGTAGAAATTGCGTATACGATTTGCTTGTCCCTGCTCCTGGTAAACCGCATTGTACCTTCCCTGCTTGTCATATAACTTCGGGTCTTATATATTCCTTCACCATTGACCTTCAGCCATTGGCCTATGCTTTCCAGTCTTTTCTCCTGAATATCAGGCAAATCACCCCGTCCATCAAGATTTACGATTAAAAGCAGGTTGCCTCCTCCCGATACAATATCCAAAAACATATTTATAAATTCCTGCGTGGAAATAACACTTTCCTCTGTATCCTGCCAGTTGTAGCCAAACGACTCGCTTATTCCCCTGCATTCCTCCCATAAATGAGTGCTGTAATCAGAGTGCTTGGTATGGTATTCACTGGTATAAAAATCTCCACACTGACCACGAGAAAAGGTTCCCCCTATTTCTCCCAAACGATCATTCACAGCTACCTCTTTTCTCCCGGATGCATTATTATAGAAGTAGGAAACTGTATTTAATGTTCCGAATTCTTCTAAAGTATTATACCAGTCACCATCAAACCACAAAATATCAGGGTCATACATATCGATGAACTCCACTGCCTGGGGAATCAAATAATCATTAGAATAATCTCTGACCGCCACCTTGCCCGAGATCAATCGCTCCATATGCTCTTCATAGGGTCCGTTATAGGTAGCAATGTACTCATTGCTCTCACTCCAACGGTCCCAATGCCGGATCTGCAGGTCTCCATTGCTGTCCATCAAAGGATATTCCCATTCACCCAGACTAAAATAGAACCCGAACTTCAGGTCCTTTTCGGTACAAGCTTCCTTGAGCGGACCGATCAGATCTCTCCTGGGCCCCATTAGCTCAGCATTCCGATGGGTGAAAGAAGAGGGCCACAAACAAAATCCTCCGTGGTGCTTGGCAAAAGGGACCACATATTTCATCCCTGCCTTCAAGGCAATATCAGTCAATTGATCCGGATCATACAAACTGTTGGTAAACAATGAGAGGAAATCATCCCTCTCAACATCTTCTCCCCAGTATTTATTATGGTACTCTCTGTCTGCTTTGTCTCCGTATATATTGAATTCATACCAGTCAGGATACATCGCAATGCCTTCTTTAGGGGGTGCCCATCCCGCCACGGACCATGGCCCCCAGTCAATGAACATTCCAAATTTGGCGTCATTAAACCACTCCGGGCATTGGTGCTCCTCAATGGATTTCAGATCCGGCTTCCAGACACCCTTTTCGTTTACATCCCGAATTTTTTCACCCATCCTGGCTGCGCGTAGCATCATTTCTTCAGAAAAATTGTCTTTCAACTGATCCAGGGAGAATTCATACTTAAAAGGCTCAAAATCCTTGGGGCGTCTGCTATGAGCTGGTGGTTCATTTTCATGCCGATCATCTTTGCCCTGGCCACATCCTGCTAATAACAGGCCAGTCAGAAAAAAGATCAGAAGTAATCTGTATTTCATAACATCATGATTTTGTAATTGTTTTCATCTCAAAGATGGTGCTGAATAACTACTTTTTGATACTGTAATTCATTACCCGTTAATACTTGTATCAGATACATTCCAGGAGTTACCTGACTTACATCAAACTGCGTATCGCCACCCTTTACAGGAATCTCTACCATCGAACCCGTCATATTAATCAATGAGAGGTATTGAATTGGGAGATCCGTATGGATTGTTAGTAATTCTGAACATGGATTGGGGTAAAATCTGACTGGTGTGTTCCCCTCCTTTTCATATCCGGTATTCAATGAAACCATTTTATACAGATGTACTTCATAACCTTCAAACTGATCGGTAAAGCTACCATCAGATAAGGAGAGTTCACGATCTTCACCGATAACAGAAACCATGCCATCCTGAATGCCATTGAGGGTGAATGTAGCAGATGTAACCCCGTCACGCATAGAGACAGCAAACAGATAGAGGGTATCTCCATAATGCTTTACCAAAATATCAACCGGAACCCCTGTATTTTCGGATTCAACTGTAACTATATCCTCTCTGTCAGGTGAATGAAGAACCGGAGCCAGTTGTTGAATTTGGGAATTGATTTCAGTTACAGCCGGGAGCATCACCGGATCATCGAGTAAGGCATTTGAGTTGAAGGAGGGGTACCACTCATGACAAAAGTATCCAAAACCTTTGGCCCCGTGAATCAGTGCCATCCATACTTCAGCTTTTACCTGGAATGGTGTGGGTTTGCTTTCACTGTTTATGTGTGTGGTTTCTATCCAGCACCAGACAGGCTTGCCATCCTCCGACCAGCGCCGGAGGTTGTCAATACCCTTGGGTACATACCATAAGTTATCTCTAATATGATCATACCTACTGGTAACCGGATAAATATCAAATGAGACAATATCGCACCCTTCAATATAATCGGGATACATCATCGTGTCACCGGTGCATACTCCTCTGCCACCCCAATTGATGTTAGATACACCCTGTCCCAAATTCAGATAGACAGGGCGTGAAGGATCATTTTCACGCATTGTATTGTAGATATTCACTATTACATCCGGATCGATGCAGGGATCATATCCACCGGACCCGTCGGCCTGAGCATTGTCTGGCTCATCCTGTTGTGTCCATCCAATTATGATCGTGTCATTAAGGTGATTAAGCCCGGTACTGTTTTGTGAACACATAACAGGCATTCCGGCTGTTCTTAAAGCTGACAATTGATCTTCAGTTGGCCCCTGCCACAATCCGATATATAGATTGATTCCGGCGTTTTTATAAGCTGAAGCATCTCCTGGATCTTGCAGCCATACAGCGATTGGGAAGGTTTTGAGATCATCAGAAACTCCATTTATCCAGGAAGAATTAACCTGACCCTTGCTATCGCTTAGATAACAAATGAATATTAGAGAAATCCATAAATAAACCTTGTTCATTTTATTCATGGTTCATGATGTTGACGGATCAATAATGACCGATTCAATATCCAGATAGTCGGCAATTTTCTGAATGGTGCCTGCATGATGACCAATACCCAGGGCAAAATGGTGAGTTGGCCCTTCAGCCACCCATCGTTTCAGAAAAGTTTTAATATCCGGTTTAAAGAAACCTCTGGTATTGGTATTTCCTGTGGGAGGAATCGAACCCTGTACCGATTCACCCTCAGCAATAATGAATTTGAATTTTCCGTTAAATGTTGAGGAGAGACTAAGCATGGTGATGGGCCCCTCTTTGATCTTAAACTCCACACTGGCTCCAAACCCGGGTTTACCGTGGTATTTTGTCAGACTTCGCAATACAGGCTTTCCATCTGCAATATTAATATGATGTGGTCCGTCATGCCCCACCAGGATGAATCCTTCTTCAAAGTCAATGGGATGAAACTCTGCAAAACTGCCCCCAATCTCCAACCGGTCCATGATGAGCATGGCTATGCTCGTTTTAATATCAGATTCCCCACACATGGGAAAGCCGGCACCCGTTAACATAGAATTTCCCACGATCAGATTTGTAACCAGTTGACGAAGATCCGAGCCTTCAGATGATTCATAGTAATAGGCCAGTCCATCAAGATTAAATTCATCCACAAACCGGTTCAGCGCGATGGTAGCTTTTGCAGCTGTATGGAGGTCTTCATCGGTAAGTTTACGGGTTATCGGATCAGAAACAGGTGTGGGGGTATCAAAAAAATCAAGAATCTCTGCTTCAACTTTCTTGATCTCCTCTTCC
>JAOZUK010000195.1:0-2374 GCA_029938715.1 Bacteroidales bacterium
TACAATGATGCACAAATGATTTTAAATCTGAACTATGACATGATCTCCCGCGATAACAAAGATGATACCCTGGGAGTGAAGTGCTCCATGGTCTATACCAAGAAGTATTCAGTACTTAAGGAGCTAACCACTAAAAATAATGAAGATTACGGACTTGGATTGGATGTCAACTACAGGCCTTCCGCTTCGCCTCGTGGCGGGAGCGATCATACTTCTTTTGCAGAGAAGGATGTCCCCGTGTTCTATTTTATGGCTGGCTTTCCACCGGAATATCATCAGCCCGGCGATCACCTCAACCTGATCAACTGGGATAAGATGGTTAACATCATTAAGGTTGGCTACCTGAATATATGGGATCTGGCCAATATGGAATGGGGCCCGGAAGAGAAAGACTAATCCTTGACTTGAATTCGCTTGACACCCTGCTTTGCGTAGAACCTGACTTCAAAATCCTCATCTTTGTAAACCTCCTTCAGAGGGGAGATTACCTTCGGATTACCTGACAGAATGCAGAGTGTCACTGCGTTTCTCCGTACATGGATATCTTCATCCTGAAGTTCTTCAATGGCATACTTAATTCCGATTTGTGGATCAATCGCCATGATGGCTTCAAGGGCTGCGTTTTGGTTATACCACTCCTCTCCCTCCAGTCCCTCTGCCAGGTATGGGATGGCTTTGGGATCCTCAATGGCACCCAGGGCTCGGTAGATATGAAAGAGGTTGTTCTTTACATTGGGATTTGAAAGCATATCTAAAAGGCTGTCAATGGCTTTTCCAGACCGTATGGCAGCTGTTGCATTGATGGCACTGGCCCTCACCCTCCAGATGGAATCTGACATATGGTGTAAAAAAACATCCTCTGCTGCCACGATTTTGTGCTGACCCAGTTGTTGTATGGAGAACTCCCTGACAATGGGATTGGAGTGGCTTGCCAGTACCAGCAGAGAATCCAAACCCGTCTGACCATATGCTGCAATTTCAGCAACCAGCGGATAAATGGCGCGACGGTTGTCCCCCAGGTCGTTAAGACTGGTTATGATTTCAGCCAGTTCGGTCTGAGTCTTTTCTGAGTCCGCAACTTTATTCCCGGAGCGCTTTAAGTCAACCCATATTAGTGACAGGGCCATTAATAGGGAAGTATATAGCAGAACAATCCACAAAACCTGGATCCTTCGTGTGGGGTAATCACTTTTGCTAATTAGTCGGACAGGCCAGCTTATAATCCTGTTCAACCAGATTGGCAGGGGGAAAAGAAATGGGGTAGTGTTCCTGTATTTCTGGTATTCTCCATGAGTAATGGCCATCATCTTAATCTCTTCCAGCAGACAGATCCCGACAATGGTCATGGTCATCAATAGCCAAGGGAGGGAGGAGGGAACACTCCAAGATCTTTTCATCTCGTTCAGGAAAGGTGTAAACAGGATCATTCCATAACTCCACAGGATCCAACCCAGGTACTGGGGGTGACGAGAGATCTTGTAGATCCAGCCGGATGCTACCTTCACTCTGTTATACCTGGATTTGAACCAGATCAGGACACCCCAGGTAAAGAGGAATGCCCCACTTCCCATAAAAAGATAGGTAAGAAAGGCATGGGCATCCCATTTAAAGATGCCAAAGAACCACGTAAGAACCCAATAGGGGACATAGATCACCTTGCCCAGGTCGAGCAAGTCAAAGGTCGTCACTTCCAAAAATGGCAACCATCCCACCCTCAGCAAACCCAGTCCGGCCAGGAAGAACATGCTCAGAGCAAACTCACCAAATATGGGAATAAATAATCCGACTGCTCCGGCCAGGGCCCACCCGGATCTTTTGGTGGAGTATCCGAAAATAATAAGGCCCAGGATTAGTATCAGGGACCCATATCCTATCCATCTCAGGCGTAATCCCTGAATAAAGATCTCTGTCTTAAGTGCATTGATCTCCCCTGCGCCCTGGTCAAACTGGGGAAAACCAAACCGGTTTTGAAGGCTGGTATCCAGGAGCCTGGGAATTTCGATAAACGCAAATATCAATCCTGTGGAGAATATTAGAGCAAGGATGAGCAAACCTAGGTTGTTCAGCAGTTGCTTGTTCATGTCGGGTGTATTTCCTATTTCTTAAATACAATGCGCATACGGACCGATTCATCTTTGGTCCCTTTATCAGTGCTTGCAGGATTCCAGGATGGACCCTCCATCAACAACCTGGCGGCCTCCCTGGTAAATGCTTCACCAGGTGATTTCAATGCAACAACCTCTTTGATCTCACCGGTACGGGTCACTTTAAATTTAAGGACCACAATTGCCCTTTTTAAATCTTCGTTTTCCTGGGGGAACTCAATATTCTGTTCCACATACTGCTTATAGTTTTTATATCCAATGGCAGGTTC
>JAOZUK010000195.1:2474-7552 GCA_029938715.1 Bacteroidales bacterium
TTCTTCCTGGGCTAAATAGCCTACCACCACTACCTCATCCAGGGTGGTGGCATCGGGAAGCATGATCAGCTCCACATGGGCCCCGTCCGAGACCTGGTACTCCTGGGTTTCCATGCCAATAAAGCTGGCGACCAGTGTGGTAGGGGTGTCTTCCTGAACAGGAATGTCAAACTGACCATCCCAATCAGTAAAGACACCGGAATTTAATGCTCTGTTTTCCACTATTGCTCCGGGTATGGGCTCCTGATCTTCAGCTGATATCACGATCCCCGTAACCTTTCCGGTGAGCATCTGTTCCACTTCCCTATCGTTAGCGACCACATTAGAAATCTCCTGGGGGGATTGGGCTACGGGTTGTGCCAGGGATTTTTTGCGCTTTCCAGATTTCTGTGTTGTCGGGGCTGCCTTGTATTCACCTGCTCTGGCCATGGGCTCTGCTTCCATATGGGTGATTGGCTCCTCGGCCATAGGCTCCTCGGCCATAACGAAATCATAAGCCTCGGTCTCATCTGGCTCCTCATCCTTTAGGTCAACAACCTTTATTTCCGGATCCCCTTTAGATCTACCTTTGGGTGCATCTTTTGCTGGCTCACCCTCTTTCATGGGAGCTGCCTGAGGCATCGGCACTGTTCTTTCAGGAGTGGGTGATATTGGTTCTGAGATATCAGTCTCCTTCTGGGCAGGTGGTACAGGTTGAGCCTCTTGGGGAGTGCTGGTATCAAAAGATTCTTCCGGGTAGACCTGTTTTTCGTCAGAGCCGGGATTAAAGTCATGGATCTTCAAAAACACGGTACCCACAATAAGCAGAGAAGCCATAGTGGCTGCCACGCTGTAGAAGGCTACCCTCCGCCTTCTTGAAAGCCGTCTTCTTAGCCTGTTGTGTAAGTATAACATATCCTGCTCCGCCTGTTCGGAATCAAGAGGTTCCAATCCTTCCATGGCTTCCTGTTCAAATGGATCGGCTTCCAGTCCTTTCTCAAATGCATGACGCTCCCGGTTGGAGAGTTCTCGCTTCAGGTATTGCAAATATTCATTTGCGCTTCTATGTTCTTTCTTATGGGACATTTTTTCCTTCCAAACATATTTTCAAATTCCGCTTTCCATTTTGCAGGTAGCTCTTCACCTTCTTCTCATCCATTTTCAGCTCCTCTGCAACCTCCTGATAACATAGTTTCTTATAGTAGAACAATTGAATACACTGTTTCTGTTCAGACTTCAATCTTTCAATGCACGCCTTCAGGGCTTCCCCTATAGGGTCATCTTCTCTATCAATGGGATGCATTTCATCTGCAGATTCCATAATTTCCTGCTCGATTTTTAATCCTTCCAGTCTGCGATAGGTACTTTTCCTTGACCGGATCTCCATCAGGCAGTGGTTTTTCGTGAGTACATAAAGCCAGCTTTTAAAATTCTGAACCTCATGCCTGGGCAGATCGTCAATCAGTTTTTCGAAAATATTCATCACAGCATCCTGTGCATCATCACGATCGTTAAGGTATTTGAGAGAGACCCCGTATACCAGATGCATATAGCGTGAGTAGAGCTCGCCAAGCATATCCAGGTTGCCCAATTTTATGAATTTTTCGAGCAACTTCTCATCAGATATTTCCTGGTGTTTTCCGCTTATTTCAAGCATAATCCGGGGCGTAGTACCAGATAAAATTAAAAAAAATGTGGAAGTTTTTATGGAATTGATATGAACGCAGCATCCTATGGTTGAAGTCGAACTTAAAAATAGAAATCATGAAAACAATAATCTCAATAGTAACCGTACTGTTCCTATCGGCATTTACGCTGGCACCAAACCAGACCCGCGTGATCCATGGAATTGTAAGCGACCAGGCTGGTAAACCCCTTCCTGGAGTGACAGTAACCGTAAAAGGAACCACTACAGGAGCCGTGACAGGTATGAACGGAGCCTACCAGATTACCGCAAATACAGAAGCAAAATACCTGATCTTCTCCTTAATAGGATATGAGACAGAAGAGGTGAAAATAAAAGATTTGAAGAGGATTGATGTAACCATGAAGATTTCTCGTATTGAGCTTGAAGAGGTGGTTTCGGTGGAGTATGATGCCATTCAATCCTACGATATGGAAATATCCCCCGTTTTGAACTCTGTTCAGGGAAGGGTATCTGGCGTAGCTTTAAAAGGACAGCGCCACCATGGCAGGTATACCAAAAAAGCGCACTATTCACCTTCACCCGAAGCTGCCTATTTCCCCCATAATACGGAGGGATATACCGCCATACATGAAAACGGGTTTAAAGATGTGATGCATAATCCGTTGTCTACCTTTAGCATTGATGTGGATAAGGCCTCCTATTCCAACATGCGAAGATTCCTGAATATGGGACAGTTGCCTCCAAAAGATGCTGTGAGGATAGAGGAGATGATCAACTATTTTAACTATGATTACCCGGAACCCCAGGGAAAACATCCCTTTTCGGTCTACACTGAAGTCTCTGAGTGTCCCTGGAATGGTTCTCATCAGTTGCTCCATGTGGGTTTGAAGGGGAAGAGCATTGATAAGTCGGAGTTACCCCCATCCAACCTGGTCTTTTTGATTGATGTGTCAGGTTCCATGAGTGCAGCCAATAAGTTACCCTTACTAAAGCAGGCCTTCAGAATGCTGGTGAACGAACTGAGGTCCGAGGACAGAGTGGCCATGGTAGTCTATGCCGGTGCAGCCGGACTGGTACTGGAGTCCACTCCAGGTTCGGAGAAATCTGAAATTCTGTCTGCCCTTGATCAATTGCAATCGGGCGGATCCACAGCAGGAGGAGCCGGTCTGAAGCTGGCCTATAAGGTGGCCCAGGAAAACTTCATTGAAGATGGAAACAACAGGATCATCCTGGCTACCGATGGAGATTTCAATGTGGGTTCATCCAGCAATGCAGAGATGGAGAGAATGATAGAACAGAAAAGGGAAAAGGGCGTCTTTATGACTGTTCTTGGATTTGGGATGGGTAACTACAAAGATGACAAGATGGAGATAATTGCCGACAAGGGAAATGGCAACTACGCATACATCGATAACATTCAGGAAGCCCGTAAGGTCTTTATCACCGAGTTCGGTGGCACGCTCTTTACCATCGCCAAGGATGTGAAATTCCAGATTGAATTCAATCCTGCCCGTGTGAAAGGATACAGACTGGTTGGGTACGAAAACCGACTGCTGAATGATGAGGATTTCAATGATGATAAGAAGGATGCAGGCGAGATGGGCGCGGGTCATACAGTAACGGCCCTTTATGAGCTGATCCCGGCCGGATCTGATGAATCACTGAAAAGCATAGATCCCTTAAAGTACCAGTCAGGTGTCAAAGAGTCTGGACCTGAAACAGTGGTGAAAGCGGATAAATCGGCTGAGTTAATGACTGTAAAACTTCGTTATAAGCAACCCGACGGAAATAGCAGCACCAAGGTGGAGATTCCGGTGAAGGGAAAGGTACTTGACCTGGACGATTCTTCGGATAATTTCAGATTCTCAGCATCAATTGCCGAATTCGGATTAATCCTCAGGGACTCTGAGTACATGGAGGAAGCATCCATTGAACAGGTCATTGCCCTTGCGAAAGGGGCACGTGGAGAAGATGAAGAGGGATATCGCTCAGAATTCCTTAAGCTAGTGAAGCTTGCTGATGCCCTGAAAGACTGGACTGCGGAAAAATAGCAGTACAAGAGAGCCGGTTGCAATCGCAACCGGCTCTCTTAATTCACACACCTTATACTTTCTGCTTTCTACTTTCCACTTTCTACTTTCCACTTTCAAGCTTAGTATAGTATTTGCTGACCATAGCTGCACCCACGATCCCGGCTTCATTCATTAGTTTGGCCGGAACCACTTTGGCTTTAGTGGTGAAGTGGTGGAAGAATTTATCTCCCTTTTTGCTGGCTCCACCACCGATAATGATGTGGTCGGGCCATACCAGTTCTTCCATTCTGAGCAGGTATTCGTTAAATCTTTTGGCCCAGGTATCCCAGTCCATGTTATGCTTTTTTCGCGCTGCATCTGTGGCATAAAGTTCCGCATCGGCACCATGCAGAAGGATATGCCCCATCTCCAGGTTAGGAACCAGTTTGCCATTGGAGAAGATTACAGTTCCCAGACCGGTACCTACAGTAACAAGTAATAAGGTGCCTTTTTTACCATTACCAGCCCCGAACTTTACTTCTGCCATTCCGGCTGCATCGGCATCGTTCACAACATGAGTATTACATCCTGTGGCATTTGAAAAGAGCTTGTTCAGATCCTTATCAATCCAGCTGTTGTCCACATTGGCCGCTGTGCGCGCAATGCCTTGCTGAATAACTCCGGGAAATCCAGCTCCAATGGGACCTTCCCATTTAAAATGCTTTGCAATCTTACCCACCACTTCGGCAACAGCTTCAGGGGTGGCAGGTTGGGGTGTGGGAATGCGATATCGTTCTGTGATCAGTATCCCCTTTTTTGTATCAACAATGCCTCCTTTTACACCGGAGCCTCCAATATCGATACCCAGTATTCTTTTTAGTTTCATTTACCTTGGATTAATGTTTCATGATTAATTCTGTAGCAGCGTTAAAATTAATTTATTTTCTGATTCATGTGGAATAATTGCTCTGAAAATGGGTGGCCGAAATAATATTTCTTAACTTAGGGTAACACTAATCGTTGATCTGTAGATAATTATTATGGGCAGTTCCCCAGTATACCATTGGAATAAGAAGAGTATCCTTGTGGTCGAAGACGACGAATCGAGTGCCTTCCTGCTGGGAGAAATCCTGAAGGGAACCGGCGCAAACATTGAATACAGCACCGACGGAGAGGGGGCCATTGAGTTCATACGACAAAATCCGGATACTGATCTGATTCTTATGGATATCCATCTTCCTCAAAAGGACGGCTTTACAGCTACCCGTGAGATCAAATCATTTGCCAGGAATGTGGTGGTTATTGCTCAAACAGCCTATGCACTCTCAAAAAATTACCGCGATGCCAGAGAGGCCGGTTGTGATGATCTTATCACCAAACCGCTTAGTCCGGGATATTTACTGGACCGCATAAACTATTTTCTTTCCTGATTACTGAAA
>JAOZUK010000532.1 GCA_029938715.1 Bacteroidales bacterium
ACCCTTCGAGATAAGCTGGTGATCAATTCCAACCACTTTCGCCAACAGATGGAAAAGCTTGGGTTTACCCTGGGAGGTGGCAACCACCCGATCATTCCTATTTTGCTTGGTGATGCTAATCTTGCTCAGGAGATGGCGGCACTGATGCTGGACAAAGGTATTTACGTGATTGGTTTTTCCTTTCCGGTCGTACCGCAGGGTCAGGCACGTATAAGAACTCAGATGTCAGCTGTTCACAGTAAACGTGATATTGACTGTGCAGTTGAGGCTTTTGCACAAACTGGTCGGGAGCTAGGCATTATTCCAGGGGGAATCTCATGAGCAATATGATGAAAGCGCTGGTCAAGGCAAAGGCAGAACCAGGTCTGTGGATGGAGCATGTCCCGATTCCGGTACCTGGTGCCAATGATGTATTAATCCGGGTAAAAAAATCTGCCATTTGTGGTACTGATGTTCATATTTGGAATTGGGACGAATGGGCGGCGGCAACAATTCCGGTACCCATGGTTGTCGGCCATGAATTTTGCGGTGAAATCGTTGAAACCGGCTCAGCTGTAGACAACTACAGCGCAGGCATGCGAGTTTCCGGTGAAGGCCATATTGTGTGTGGAACCTGTCGCAATTGTCGAGCCGGACGAGGCCATTTTTGTCGTAACACAGAAGGTGTCGGAGTAAACCGCCCCGGCGTGTTTGGTGAATATGTCTGCATTCCCCAATCAAATGTTGTGCTCATTCCTGATGGTATTTCCGATGAAATAGCAGCAATTTTCGATCCTTTCGGCAATGCTGTACACACCGCATTGAGTTTTGATCTGACTGGCGAAGATGTCCTAATCACTGGCTCCGGTCCCATCGGTATTATGGCCGCAATGGTGGCGCAGCGCTGTGGCGCCCGCAAAGTGGTGATCACCGACATAAATTCGCACCGGTTACAACTTGCCCGCAAAATGGGAATTGAATATGCAATCAATACAAGCGAAGAAAAACTCAGCGATATCATGAAGAATATCGGGATGACCGAGGGCTTTGATGTGGGGCTGGAAATGTCTGGTGCAGCAACCGCCTTCCGCGACATGATCGATAAAATGAACAATGGCGGCAAGATCGCAATTCTTGGTATTGCTCCAACTGGATTTGAAATTGAATGGAACAAGGTGGTCTTCAAGATGCTTAATCTTAAGGGTATTTATGGGCGAGAGATGTTTGAAACCTGGTATAAAATGATAGCTTTTGTGGAAGGTGGTCTCGACCTCTCACCACTTATTACAAATCGAATTATGATTGATGATTTTGAAGCTGGATTTGATGTCATGCATTCCGGCAATACAGGTAAGGTTGTGATGGATTGGACCTGATAGATAAATTGTGAATCAAAACTTTAGGCATTATTGAAAAAATGAAATATATCAGCACTCGTGGGAATGCGCCCGAACTTAACTTCGAAGACGTTATCATTACCGGCCTGGCCACAGATGGCGGCTTGTATGTGCCGGAAACGTGGCCACAGTTAAGCCCCGACCAAATCCGATCCTTTGCCTCTATGCCCTATTGCGATGTTGCCTATGAGGTAATGGTGCCTTTTATAGGCGGGACTATTGAAGATAATGTTTTCAAAGATATCATCGCTGAGGCATATGACAGCTTCAGCCATCCTGCTGTTGTGCCTTTGAGGGAAATGCGGCCTAATGAATGGATCCTTGAGCTCTTTCATGGTCCAACTTTTGCCTTCAAAGATATAGCTCTTCAGGTGTTGGGCCGTTTGATCGACCACGTTCTCGAAAAAAGAGATGAACATGCTACCATTGTGGTAGCCACATCTGGAGATACTGGCGGAGCAGCAATTGAAGCTTTCAGAGGTCGCAACCGCGCTGACGTGTTCGTGCTTCACCCTCATGGAAGGGTAAGTGAAGTTCAGCGACGTCAAATGACGACGGTGTCTGAAGACAATGTTCATAACATCGCTCTTGAAGGCACATTTGACGATTGCCAGGGACTGGTGAAGGCAATGTTCAATCATGCCTCCTTCAGAAGTGATTTGAAGCTTTCAGGTGTGAATTCCATCAACTGGGCACGGATCATGGCACAGATCGTATATTACTTTACATCTGCATC
>JAOZUK010000533.1 GCA_029938715.1 Bacteroidales bacterium
AGCAGCGCATCTAATACCAGCCTTCTCATTAGGAATAACATAGGATAGTCAAGGCAAATAGCCATAAAACATTTATATATCAAGGCTAATATGACTGGAATACATTAAATAGTCAAGGCTAGAATACTACTCTGGACAGACAATCTTATTCGATCACATAATCATCAAAGTAAGTTACTGCATCAGCCTTTGTCCAGAGTCCAACTTTTCCTGCATCGGGGAATGTGCTGTCCTGCACCTTGAAAAGCTCATTACCATCCAGGTAAATGGTGAACAGATCACCTTTTACAGTCAGTTTCATGGTGTGCCAGGTATCTCCCAATTTTGGAACATCCACTCCGTAAGTTCTTCCTTTGTCGATTAGCGGAAGATCGGTCCGTTTTCCATTTTCAACCTTATACAAAACCATATTGTCCTCCAGTGGATTCGACCGGACCACATAGTAATTATCCTTATCGGTAAACCGCCATATAAAACCGCCCCCCTGGTCATGATTTCCTGTCACCCCTTTGAGCCTGACGGTCAGGGTCATGTCTTTCATACTCAAAGCGTCATTCACGATGATATTAAAATGCCCGTTGGGATTGTCAGAATAGAGTTGAGCCAGAACCTTATTACCCTTATCATCCACCACCTTCCAGTCGGTGCCACCCGGACCGGTATAATACTGTGACCAGCCTTCGGGGAGTTGACCGGAAATATAATTTTCAAAATCAAACGAGGTATCAGATGCCTGATTTACGGGTTCATTCACCTCCGTTTGGGGAGTGGTCTCCTGTACTTCGCCCTGGGAAGATTTTGCGTTGGAATTGCCACAGGCAAGCGTAATTAAGACGAATGCCACAAGCGGTGTCAGAACTTTCAGTGTTGTTTTCATAATCATGTGTTTAAAGTTTTATAAATGATCTTACAAAATGATTGGTAGAGTTTTCTATTTCCTCCTTTGTTCCGGCAGCCTCGATCACCCCTTCATTCATAACCAGGATTTTATCCCCGGTCTGCATGGCTTCCTGATGATCGTGGGTCACATAGAGCATGGTAAACCGGAGTTGTTGCTGCAGCTGATTGATATGTGCCAGAATCTCTTCCTTCACCTTTACGTCAATGTTTGCCAGGGGCTCATCCATCAGAAAGATCTCTGGCCGATGAACCAGTGAACGGGCAATGGCTACCATCTGTTTCTGGCCGCCTGAAAGCTGGTGCGGAAATTTCCTGGCTTTGTCTGAAATGCCGAAAAGATCCAGAATTTGATCTACCTGATGGGAAACTTTTTCCTCTTTCCGGTCTTTTAACCCGAATGCAATATTTCTAAATACCGTAAAGTGTGGCCACAGTGCCAGGTCCTGAAAAACAAATCCAATTTCTCTTTTATGGGGAGGTAAAAGTATCTTCTCATTTTCAGTGGCTACTGTTTCATTGATTTTAATGATCCCCTTTTGTGGAACTTCCAACCCGGCGATCAGCCGCAAAATGGTAGTTTTGCCACATCCGGAGGGGCCAATCATACAGGTGGTTTTTGCCTCCTCAAAACTAAATGAAAAATCCTCCAGCACCTTATTATCGCCATAACGATGGGTAATATGTTCCAGTGAAATCTTATGCATATCTGAACCTTTTAAATATGATTTTCCCCATCAGAAAGAATAGCAGGATAAATAGCATAGTCACCCCAAAGCTAATCAGGGTCATGCTGCTGGTAAGCGCCAGCGGAGCATTGGCACCGATAGTAAATATTTTCACGGGCATTAGTTCGGTGCCCGGGGGGTAGATCATGATGGTGGTTCCCAGTTCACCCAGGCACAATACAAATGCGAGTACAAAGGCCGTAAAGACTGAAGGAAGAAGCAAGGGAATGCTAATACTAAAGAATCTTTTGATGGGTGGTATGCCAATGACCCTGGCAACCTCATCCAGCGAACCAGGAATTTGTTTTATGCCGTTACCAATAATTCTTGCTGCGATAAAGCCAAACCTGGCCACATAAGTGATCAGTAAAATTATAATGGTGGTGTAGATAAAATTAGTGGCTGGATGGTTATAAAATTTAATGACAGCCACACCCAACACTGTGGAAGGAATGATGAAGGTCAGCAAAAGCATTGTATTCAGGT
>JAOZUK010000534.1 GCA_029938715.1 Bacteroidales bacterium
CACCATGTGAAATTCATGGATAGGAATGCCCTGGAAGGCAAAGCAGTGATGAAGGAGGTGGAGTTGTTGGTGGGTAACGGTTCTGAAAGCATGACTATCACCATGTTGATCTACCTGCCAGGGGAGTCCAAAGGGCCGGTACCCCTCTTCCTGGGACTCAATTTCAATGGAAACCACACCATTTATCCCGATCCCCGGATCACCATTCCCCAGAGCTGGGTCCGGAACAATGATCAGTTAGGCATTGAGGACAACAGGGCTACCGTGCGATCCAGGGGAGCGAGTCAATCCAGATGGCCCATGGAGTTAATACTCTCCAGGGGATATGGTCTGGCCACCATTTATTATGGGGATATTGATCCCGATTTTGATGACGGTTTTAAAAACGGAATTAATGGTCTGATGGATGTGGAGAGTGAAATCAGAGAGAAGGATGCCTGGGGATCCATTGCAGCATGGGCATGGGGATTGTCCAGGGCCATGGATTATTTTGAAGAAGATGCCGATATTGATCAGAGCCGGGTGGCTGTAATCGGCCATTCCAGGCTGGGTAAGACCTCTTTGTGGGCAGGAGCGCAGGATGAAAGATTTGCCTTGGTGATTTCCAATAATTCGGGATGTGGGGGAGCAGCCCTCTCTCGCCGTGTCAAGGGGGAGACCGTGGGCAAGATAAATACCTCCTTTCCTCACTGGTTTTGTGACCGGTTTGAAGATTATAATGACAATGAAGCGGCCCTGCCAGTGGATCAACATATGCTGATGGCACTGATGGCACCCCGTCCACTCTATGTGGCCAGTGCGGCTGAGGATCTATGGGCCGATCCCTATGGGGAGTATCTCTCCCTCTATTACGGGAGCCGGGCCTATGAATTGTATGGATTGCCTCCATTGGAGGACGATCAGATGCCTCAGGTAGATCAACCCGTTGTATGTGGAAACCTTGGGTACCATATCAGAACAGGAAAGCACGATCTTACAACCTATGATTGGGAGCAGTATCTCGATTTCGCCGATAAGCAGATGCCCCAGGTGATTTGGGAGGCAGAAAAGTTTCCGGTCACCCTTGAATGGATAGAGGAGCATATTCAGAAATCAACACCTCGTTTGGTTCTGACTCCCGAAGTAGAGAAGGTGGTTAGAGAAAAACTGGACAGAGGTGATCCCCATACACAAAGCGGGTATGAACTGCTACAGCGGCATGCTGAATCCATTCTGGACCTTGCACCTCTGACCTATAAGAAAACGGGACGCAGGCTGCTTGGCGTTTCCAGAGAAGCCATTGGCCGGCTCACTACCCTTGCTCTGGTTTACCGATTTAGTCAGGAGGAGCGGTATTTGAAAAGACTTGAGGAAGAATTGACAGCTGTTTGCACCTTCAGCGACTGGAATCCTTCCCACTTTCTGGATGTGGCTGAGATGGCAGCGGGTATCTCGCTGGCACTGGACTGGGCGGGTGAGTGGTTATCGCCCGAGGTGGAGACGCTGGCCAGAGTGTCACTTGTTGAGAAAGCCCTTAAGCCCGGCATTGCTTCTTCCAACAACAATTCCTGGATCACCACCCATAGCAACTGGAACCTGGTATGTCATGGGGGATTGTCACTGGCTGCCCTGGCTGTTTTTGAAGATGAGCCGGAGCTGGCTTCAGCCATTCTTAACCAGGCGATTGTACATATTCCGCTGGCACTGGAGCCCTATGCACCAGGGGGTATCTATCCAGAAGGAGCTTCCTACTGGTTTTATGCCACCACCTATTTAACAGTGGCCATTTCAGCCTACGAATCTGCTCTGGGGACAGATTTCGGATTTACTAAAGCTCCTGGTGTTATGGAGAGTGCTGTTTTCAGCCAGGTGATGGCCGGACCTTCAGGGGACTACTTCAACTACTTTGATGCCAGTCTGGACGGATTTCACAGCATGACCCATTTTGGAATGCTTGCCTGGTTTTCTGCCAGGTCGGGAGAGGAAATGGATTGGGCAGCTTATGAATCGTTGCTTAAAAATGTTGAGTCAGATCCACAGCTTATGAAGGGTACCCGGTTTTTTAGCACCCATTTTCTGAATTGTGCACTTCTCAACAGTAAGGTTAAATCTCCCTATAGCTGGCCCAA
>JAOZUK010000196.1 GCA_029938715.1 Bacteroidales bacterium
TTTGCCTATATCGGTGGATTTAAGCACCTGACCGATGCCCTCGATTCCGAGGTGATTATGGATCAATTGGATGAGGTGTTGATCGAATTCGGCCGGATCCTGAAGAAATACAAGATTCATAAAATCAAGACCATCGGCGATACCTACATGGCTGCAGGGGGAATACCTGAAAAGAACATTACCAACCCCATTGATGTGGTGATGGCCGCCCTTGAGATGAGCCTCTACCTGAACCAGTTGAGGCGTATAGATGGCATTCGTTACTGGAACCTTAGTCTGGGAATCCATACTGGTCCCGTTTCAGCCAATGTTTCAGGCAAAAAGAGGATAACCTATGATATCAAGGGCGATACGGTGAACATCGCTCACCGAATGCAGGGAGTGGGGGATAGCGGGAAGATTTTAATATCGGTGATGACCTACGAGCTGATCAAGGAGTTTTTCCTGTGCGATTATTATGGGAAGATGCCTGTGAAGTATAAAGGGGATTTGGAGATGTTTGTGGTAAAGGGTATCAGGCCCGAGTTTTCCTTAAGAGGCAAAGGCATGCTGCCCAATTTGCTTTTTGACACCAAGTTTAAACTTATACAGTTCACCGACATACAGGAGTCAATCCTGGATAAACTGGAACAGGAATTACCCGATTTTCTCTACTACCACAATGTGAAACATACCGTCGATGTGGTTACAGAGGTGGAGTTGATCGGATGGGCAGAAGGTCTGGACGATGAGGAGATTCTGCTTCTGAAAACAGCTGCGCTTTTTCATGATGCAGGTCACACTGTGGAGTATGACGACCACGAATATCATGGAACTGAGATGGTTAAGTCCTATCTCCCCGCGTATGGTTATTCGGACAGGCAAATCGAAATTATTTGTTCCATCATTATGGCCACCAAGCTTCCCCCGCAGCCAGAGGACATATACCAGGAGATTATTTGCGATGCCGATCTGGATTACCTGGGCAGAAGTGATATGATCCCGGTCTCCAACACGCTATATAAAGAGTTAAAGGAGCAGAATAAAATAGGTACCCTGAATGATTGGAATAAATTGCAGTTGAAATTTATTTCAGGCCACTCCTATTTCACAAAAACAGCCCGTAGCCTTAGAGAGGTTAATAAACAGAAGCAAATTGAGCGTATTTCAAACCTGATTACGGAAGATTAGCGGTCCGGATAGCTATTTGCCAAACTTCAGGTTAAAGGAAGCTCCATAGATGAAGGAATTCGCAATGTATGGTTCATAACCAGACGGCGGATCGGTTTCTTTGGTATGATTATAGGTGAGATATAGTTGTCCACCCAGGGACACATTGCCCGATATATGTCTGTCATATCCATACTTCAAACTGCCTCCAATGCCTATAGTGTAGGGTTGTTCGGTATATCCTGAATAGGAATCGTAATACTCAAAGCCGATGATGCCCAGACCAATTTCCGGAGCAATGTACGATCTGCCCCCTCCTATATAAAACAATCCTCCCATATACATACCGATCTGGATCCAGCTGTTGATCTGATCGTATCCATACTGTACCTCATTTAAAAGCACATCTCCTGTCATTGTAAAATATATTCCATAACTTCTGCTCATCCTTTTTCCAAAATCGAGGTGAAAGCGAAGTGGGGATAGGGAGAGACCATCGAATATATTCCCATAGCTGAAGGTTGCACCTGAAAAACCAATTCCCACCCTGGTGAATCTACCTGTATAAAGATTTGGGTTCTCGGCCATGGCTTTATCAAGGTCTACCTTCTGCTGACTAATTGATGGGAGTGTAAAGAGTGTTATTAAAACCAGAAGGGATATCTTGCGTATAAACATAAGGAAAGTTTTTATTGGATTTAAATTTAAGAAACCATCCTCTATGTTCCAAACCCAAAGTTTTGTAACTTGTACAAAAATGATCCAAAATGAAGCGTTTGTGTAGTTTTTGGTTGCTGTTTTTCTTTTTCACGGCACTACATGCCCAGGAATCTTTACCTCTAAATAGTGACCGGGTTGCGCTTGTAATCGGAAATGCAACCTATCTTACAGGACCACTGAATAACACGGTAAATGATGCACGTGCCATGGCCATAGCTCTTGAAAGTTCTGGCTTTGAAGTGCTTCTCCATGAAAATATCACCAACCAGAACGAGATGAAACGAGCGGTGAGGGAGTTCGGTATGAAACTAAAGACCGGAGGGACTGCACTATTCTATTATTCGGGGCATGGAATGCAGGTGAAGGGATTTAACTACCTGATACCCACCCAGGCAGTGATGAATATTGAACAGGAGATTGAATACGAAGCTCTGGATATGGGCTTTGTACTGGCCTATATGGAGAGTGCTAAATCGGGAGTAAATATTGTTATTCTGGATGCCTGCCGAAACAATCCTTTTGCGCGGTCTTTCAGGGATACCAAGCAGGGCCTTAGCAGCATGGTGGCACCCACAGGTACTGTGGTCGCATATTCTACAGCCCCCGGATCGATTGCTTCCGACGGTGATGAAGATTACGGACTCTACACCAAAGCGCTGCTCAGTCATATGCAACGCCCGGGTGTTAAGGTAGAGGATGTATTCAAGAGTGTAAGGGCCGACGTGCTGGAAAAGAGCCATGGACAACAGACCCCCTGGGAATCAAGTTCCCTGGTGGGGGACTTCTATTTCCATCCCGGAGATGGTACCCAGGCTACTACCCAGATGGATATCCCTGTCTATACCTACCCGGCGGCCCTACCTGAGCAGAAACAAAAAATCGAAACTTCTCAGGCCTCATTGCAGAAAGCTGCTTATGAGGTTCCCCAGTCGGGATCTCCAATTCCCAGGGATGCCATAAAAAGTTCCGGAATAAAAGTTCGCTTTAAGTGGCGGGCCACTTCGGATGGCACCTACTATCTCAAGGTGGGTAGCCAGGAGATTAGCTCGGAGACTGTTTATGAACTACGTGGAGATCACCTCTATGTGTATCATCCCACAACAGGCAGGTTCTTTCTTCTGAAATCATTTATAGCTCGGACGGATGGGATCTGGCGAAATGGAACCACCTACGATTAATTGACTATTTTTAACTGACCGTTTACTAAAATCAATTCCATGTCAGTTAATTATGCTATAGCCTCCCTTTTCGTCTTTGTCTTTCTAGCTCAACTCTGTTTGCAGGCCCAGGTTCATCCGGAAACCGGTGATCCCCTGGCGCATACCTTTTCTATTGTGGCCAGGGATACGGCTACAGGCGAGATGGCTGTGGGTGTACAGAGTCACTGGTTTGCTGTGGGAACCAGTGTTTCGTGGGGCCAGTCCGGAACAGGCGTGGTGGCCACCCAATCTTTTATCAATCCTGCCTATGGTCCCAATGGATTGGCGCTGATGGCTGAAGGTCAGAATGCGGATGAGGCCTTACAGACCCTGGTTGCTGCCGACAAGGGCAGGGATTTCCGGCAGGTGGCCTTCCTTGATTCAAATGGCAAAGCTTCAGCCTACACAGGCGAAAATTGCATCTCCTTTGCCTCTCACCAGATTGGGGACAATTACTCGGTGCAGGCCAATATGATGCTCAATGAGGACGTGGTGCCTGCCATGAGCAGGGCCTTTGTGGAGAATTCTCATCTTCCCCTTGCCGAGCGGGTAATTAAAGTGATGACGGCAGCCCAGGAGGCCGGAGGAGATATACGGGGAAAACAATCGGCAGCTCTGGTTGTGGTTGGTCCCAAACCGGTCAGTGGAGAGTGGAAGGATAAAAAGATCGATCTAAGGGTGGACGACCACAATAATCCCACCAAGGAACTGGAGAGGTTGCTTCGTGTACACCGTGCCTACGATCACATGAACCAGGGCGACCTGGCCATTGAACATAACGATATGGAACAGGCCCTTAGGGAGTATGGAGCCGCTGAGGAAATGTTTCCACAAAATCTGGAGATGAAGTACTGGAAAGCAGTAGCCCTGGCCAATAACAGTCTTCTGGAGGAATCCCTCTCCATATTCGAGTATGTTTTTGAGAAGGATAAGAACTGGAGGGAGCTCACCAGGCGATTGCCGGCATCAGGACTGCTAAACTTGTCTGAAACCGATCTGCAAAAGATACTTAGTCTCTAAATATCTGAATAATCGGTGGGATACATCAGGTATTTGGTGATGCTGGATACGGTATTTTGATACCTATCCATCACTTTCATCTTCTCCCAGTCGGGATGTATCCTGAATGCATCCCAGTGCTTCTGCTGAGAATCTTTATCCGAGAAGGTGGTCATGTAGATCAAGTGGGGCATATGCGCACTGGAAAGAACCTCTGCAAAGAAGACCGGGTTGAATTCAAGTTTCTTGAACAACTCCACTTCGCCCGCATCATTAAACATCTCTACCTTACGCTCATAGAGTTGCTCGGTGGCACCTTCGTAGCTTCTGAATTCGTATACCCTGTCTGAAGGTTTCGAATCCAGTTCCGGAACAGCAAAATGTGGCATGGTCTTAAAACTCTTCATCAGAATGCTTTCAATGCGAACATAGGGAGGATCATCATGGGGAGCTTCGATGTAATCCTTGCCCAGCTTCAGATACTCTTTATCATTGGATAGTTTCTCATCCAATTGTTCGAACTCTTGTAACGACCCAAAAGGAATAAAGACCATTACAAACCGCTCTGTTCCATTTTCCCCCTCAATGGGTTTAAAAACACCCACGTTTTCGATACCTAACCTGTGTAAAGCAGGAATGAAGGCAGATTGCAGGTAGCTATCCAAAAGGATTTCCTGTGAATCTTTATCGATTTTATAGATTTTGACCTGGTAATAATCTCTGGCTTCTGAAGTGTAAGAGGAAGCAGCAAAACCAAAAAGTACAACTGAAAATAGTAAAAACAATTTTTTCATGGCAGATCTGTTTAATTTGATGTTAAAAAAAATCCCCGGCCGAAGCCGGGGTGACAAAGTATCAATCGAATTATAATTAAACTAATTTACATTCGTACTATACTATACTGTAATTAAACTGTAATTAAACTGTATTTAAAAAGCACTATACTATACTGTATAAATACTTTGCCAATTGTAAATGTACAAAAAGAATCTATCAAAGTCAATAATCGAAATTCTTTGGACATCATTAGTGTGCCACTGTTCATGTGTGGTCCTTTTGTAAAGAGGGGATCAAATACTTTTCTTAACTTATTCCCGTAAACGATGAAGGGACACTCAATGATTAAGATCTTATCTTTAACCTTGCTTACTGCAGCATCAGTGGTAACTGGAGGCTGTAGAGCAGATGAAACTAAGGATATAAGCACTCCCCATATCCTTATATTAATGTCGGATAACCACTCCTGGAACCACCTGGGATGCTATGGAGATCAGATACTAAAAACCCCCAATATTGATAAACTGTCGGAACAGGGCATTCGATTTACAAATGCCTATTGTTCGGCCCCTTCCTGTTCACCTGCACGTGCTTCTATGCTTACCGGTCAGGATATCTGGAGGCTGGAAGAAGCCGCAAACCTTTGGGGGGGATTCCCGTCTCATTTCGAAGTCTACACAGAAATGTTGGAAGAGGCAGGCTACCTGGTTGGATTCGAAGGGAAAGGCTGGGGCCCAGGTGACTATGAGGCAAGCGGAAGGAGCCGCAACCCTGCCGGAGACAGATACAATTCATTTGAGGAGTTCTATAACGAAAAAGAGAAAGGACAACCCTTCTGTTACTGGTATAGTTCACGGGATCCGCACCGGCCTTATAAAAGAGAAGGCTGGAAGAAGGCTGGAATAGATCCGGATGAGATTCAGGTTCCCCCTTATCTACCTGATGTGGATGATGTAAAACAGGATATTGGAGATTATTATGCTGAAATTCAAAACTTTGACAGGGATGTAGCCTCTTATCTCCAATTGCTTAAAGAGATGGGGCAGTTGGAAAACACCCTGATTATAGTGTGTAGTGACAATGGCTGGCAAATGCCAAGAGGCCTGGCTAATTTATATGATTTCGGAACGAGAATCCCACTGATTATTTCAATGCCAGGCAGGTATAAAGAAGGAAGAGTTATAGATGACTTTGTCAGCCTTAACGATTTTGCACCCACATTCCTTGAATTGGCTGGAATTCCTATTCCTGAAGAGATGAATGCCAGAAGTTTTGTTAATATTTTGGAGTCTGAGAAGGAGGGGATTGTTGACCAATCAAGGAGTTTTATTGTGACGGCCAGAGAGAGGCATGCATTTGTTCGCCAAAACGGGACAGGTTATGGAGCTCGTTCATATCGCACAAACGATTTTCTTTATATCCGGAATTATAATCCGGAAAGTTGGCCGGCTGGCGACCCGCCTCTTTACGGAGATGTTGATGCACATATGATGCACTATCCCAGTCTAACTAAAATGTACATGATGAAAAACAGGGAAGTGGAGGGAGTTGAAGAGTTGTTTGATCTCGGTTTTGGTAAACGGCCAGCTGAAGAGCTTTACGATCTCACAACCGACCCTTATCAAATGAACAATGTAGCCCATTCGGGGGGGTATGAAGAGGTACGGGCTATGTTGTCAGATAAACTCACAGATTATTTAATGGCTCAGGGTGACCCCCGTGAACTGGGGGGGGAGATGAAATGGTTGGGAGCCCCCTATTATGCCGATAAGGATAAAACTCCCCAACCCAGCGAAGCATCGCAAAGGGAGTTAAATCTGGAAGAAGAGTATTCTTATATCGATAAATAATATTAACATATGAAACGCAATTACCACATCGTTGGATTAATACTGCTTACCTTTTTTGTCATTTCGTTTTTCACAAACATCCTGGGGGCTTTGAACCAGAGTGTTTCCGAAAGTTTTGGCCTCACCGAAACCATGGCCGGGTTTTTACCTTTTGCATTTTTTATTGCCTATGGGGTGATGTCCATTCCATCGGGATTTCTTTTAGAGAAATTTGGTGAAAAGAGAATGCTCATACTGGCTTTTTCGCTGGCCCTTGCAGGTGCTTTGGGATTTGCCAGCTCACCAAGCTTCACGGTATTCATGATTTCTTTGTTTACCATAGGATCAGGAATGGCAATGTTACAGGTGATTATCAATCCCTTGCTACGTGTGTCGGGTGGTGAGGAAAACTATGCTTTCACTTCTGTGATGGCCCAGTTGATTTTTGGTGCCGCATCCTTTATCAGTCCACTCATGTACTCTTACCTTGTGGTAAACATCGATAAAGGTGCTATTGATAAACCTCTGATTGAATTATTTTCTTCATTGGTACCCCAATCAATGTCATGGGTCTCTGTCTATTGGGTATTTGCTGTTACGGCACTGGTGATGATTGTCATCATGTTTATTACAAAGTTTCCCAGGGTTGAATTAAAAGAAGATGAGAAGGTTGGCACTAAACAAAGCTATCTCACACTATTTAGGAACAGGTATGTGATCTTGTTTTTCCTGGGTATTTTTGCTTACGTAGGTACCGAACAGGGTATCTCATACTGGATGTCAAAATACCTTCTGAATTTTCATGGTTTCGATAACCAAACCGTAGGTGCCAGTGCAGTGGCATATTTTTGGGGA
>JAOZUK010000535.1 GCA_029938715.1 Bacteroidales bacterium
GCATTGGCCACCAGCTACCAGTATTTCTATCCTTCATTTCTTTGAATACATCTTCGATATCCCATTAATAAAACACCTATAAACTTTAACTTGACGAATGACACATCATCTGCGACAATAAATAAGGAAGATTTACTGGAATTGGTTCGATGGCTTAAGGCGAACAATGAAAGAAAAACTTCAAGTGACCTCAACGGTTTGGGACAATCTCCCAGAAAACAACCGTCGGCAGCTGATGGTGATTCTGGGAGAAATGGCCTACAATGCTGTAAAATCCGCTCAAACAGGGAGGAGAAGGAATGATCAATGCCAAACAACTCACTTCTCCTCCCACTCCCTTTTCCCATCCAGGGAAAATAGAGCCATACCACCATGACCAAATTGCAATTGTCTATATTCGTCAATCTACATTGCAGCAGGTAGAACGACACAGCGAATCTACTAAACTGCAGTATGCACTCGTTGGGAAAGCCCATGATATGGGATGGCCCAAAGAAAAGATAATGGTCATTGACGATGATCTTGGAAAATCAGGGGCCACTGCAGAGGGACGTCCCGGCTTTCAGCGTCTGGTTACAGAAGTAAGCCTCGATCATGTAGGAATTATAATAGGAATTGAGATATCTCGTTTAGCTCGGTCATGTCGGGATTGGCATCAATTACTGGAGGTTTGTTCCCTCTTTCGTACTTTAATTGCAGATACTGATGGAGTATATGACCCAGGCAATTACAATGATCGTTTGTTACTGGGCCTCAAAGGAACTTTGTCTGAAGCCGAATTGCATGTTATCAAACAGCGTATGTTGGCCGGTAAAAAAGCAAAAGCAAAACGTGGCGAACTGGGAATGCAACTCGCAATGGGCTATGTCAAACATCCTTCTGGAGGAACCCTCAAAGACCCTGATGAACAAGCTCAATCAACGACTGCCTTGATCTTTACTTTGTTCGACCGGTATCGTACTATTAATGGAGTGCTAAAGCATCTGGTGAACCATAAAATGCAAATGCCACATCGTATCCGTGGCGGCTTGCAAAAGGGTGAGTTAGAATGGCGCCGTCCTAATCGGGTTACCTTGAGTAATATGCTGCATAACCCGATTTATGCGGGAGCATATGTGTATGGTCGCCGTCCTACTGATCCCCGAAAAAAGAAACCGGGCCGTCCGTCTACAGGTCGGGTATCAGTTAGTCCGGAAGAGTGGGAAGTGTTGATCAAAGACAAGCTTCCTGCGTATATTTCCTGGGAAGAATATGATCGCAATCAACGACAATTACAGATGAATTCATCCCAAGGAATTGGATCTCCCAAGCATGGCCCATCACTTCTTTCAGGTCTTGTAATTTGTGGTCGCTGTGGGTTGAGAATGGCAACATACTACTCCAGCCAGGGGAAAAAATTACGCTATTCTTGTAATAGGATGGCTGTTGATTATGGGGAGGAATCCTGTCAATCATTGTTAGGTACCCCCTTAGATGAGATTATAAAAGAAAAAATCATGGCTGCCATGCAACCATCGGCTTTGGAATTGAGTTTGCAAGCTGCCGCAAATATACAACAGGAAAAAAAGCAGCAGCAGAGCCAATGGCAACAACGACTTGAACGGGCACATTATGAATCTGAAAGGGCTTACCGGCAATACAATGCGGTAGAACCAGAAAACCGCCTGGTTGCTCGAACACTTGAGAAAAAGTGGGAAGAAACATTGTCGTCTGAAACCAGATTGCAGCAGGATTACGATAAGCATCTTCGAGAACAGCCTGCTGCACTAACAAAAAGTGAACAGTTGACCATACAGTCCCTTGCGTCTGATATTCCACGTTTGTGGGAAGCAGAAAGTACCACAGGAGAACAGCGCCAACAAATTGTACGTTTGTTGATAGAACGTGTAGTCGTCACGGTTCAAGGTAGTACTGAAAAAGTTCATATCTGCATACACTGGAAAGGAGGACAACAGAGCGAAGCCAATTTTAATAGACCAGTTGGAAAATTGGAGCAGCTGAGCTATTATAAAGAACTTATGGAACGAGTGGCTGATTTGTATAACGAAGGGAATTCACTCACAGTTATAGCCAATCTTTTAAATCAAGAAAAATGGCAACCGCC